>NZ_JACDUL010000001.1:252339-529927 GCF_013760955.1 Methanococcus maripaludis
TGGTAGAAGAACCAGTGGTAGAAGAACCAGTGGTAGAAGAACCAGTGGTAGAAGAACCAGTGGTAGAAGAACCAGTGGTAGAAGAACCAGTGGTAGAAGAACCAGTGGTAGATAAAAACTCATTAATTGAACAGTATATATTAGAATACACCAATATGGAACGCTCTTCATACGGACTCGATGAGTTAATATTGGATAGTAAATTAAGCCAAATTTCACAAGCCCACAGTGATGATATGGTAGAAAACAATTACTTTTCCCATACAAACTTAGATGGTGAAACCCCTACAGATAGGGCAATTGCTGCTGGCTACAATGTTGTAAAATATCTCGGAGACGGGTATTACTCAACAGGAATTGGCGAAAATATTGCAAAAATGCCTACCGGTAACGTACTTGGAATTGGATACGTTTCAGATGATGCTGAAAGTATTGCAGAAGCGATCGTGGATGCTTGGATGGACAGTCCTGGCCACCGGGCAAATATTCTGAATTCCCAATACACCAACATGGGTATCGGCGTATCTTTTGACGGTACGTATTATGTTGCAACCCAAAATTTCTATTAATCATCTTAATCTATCTTTTTTTATTTTTTTCAACCGAAATTTAAAGCTTTTAGCCAATTATCAATTTTTCTTGAATTTAAAACCCAAAAATATTAATAAAAACGAAGTAATAGCAGATATCATTCAAAATTATCGTACGGGTGAATCTATGAAAGCGGTTATTTTTATTATGGACGGGCTTGGAGATAGGCCTAACAAAGATGGAAACACTCCGTTAAAAGAAGCCAAAACTCCAATAATGGATAAAATGGCTAAGGACGGAATTTGTGGACTTATGAATGCTGTTGATGTTGGAGTTAGGCCCGGAAGTGACACTGCACACCTTGCAATTTTGGGCTACGACCCATACACAACATACACTGGAAGGGGACCATTTGAAGCGTGTGGTGTTGGAGTTACCGTAAAACCAGGAGACATTGCATTTAGGTGCAACTTTTCTTCAGTTGATGAAAACTTCATTGTAACAGATAGGAGAGCTGGAAGAATTGAAAATACATCAGAACTTGAAAAAGAACTTGATGGATTAAAAATTGATGATGTAGAAATTATTTTTAAAGAATCCGGTGGATACAGGGCTGCACTTGTATTAAGGGGCCCTGGTTTAAGTGACAGAATCTCCGATGCAGATCCTAAAAAAGAAGGAAAAAGAGTAAAAGAAATACATCCTCTTGATGATTCAAAAGAAGCTAAAAAAACTGCCGAAATTGTTAACAGATTGTTAAAAATTGCTTATGAAAAATTAGATAAACACCCTGTAAATGAAGAAAGAAGAAAACAAAACTTGCCTGTTGCAAACATGATCGTTCCAAGAGGTGTTGGACAGGTTCCTGAAATCATGCCGTTCACTGAAAAAACCGGACTTAAAGGAGCATGTATTGCAGGAACCGGACTTATCAAAGGAATTGCAAAAATGGTTGGTCTCGATGTTATCGATGTTGAAGGATGTGATGGAACTCCAAATTCTGACCTTATGGCAAAAGCCTGTGCAATTGTAGAAACCCTTAAAAATTACGACTTTATACTCGTAAACGTAAAAGGCGCAGATGAAGCAGGGCATGATGGAAATTACGAACTTAAAAAAGAAATAATCGAAAGAATCGATGAAATGCTCGATTACATTACAAAAAATATTAGCAAGGATGAAGTCTACTTCGTAATTTCGGGAGACCATTCAACCCCGATTGAAGAAATGGACCACTCCGCAGATCCGCTACCAATAGTAATCTGGGGAAAAAGCGTTCGGGTTGACGATGTTGAAAAATTCGATGAGTTCTCCACGCATAAAGGCGGATTGAACTGGATAAAAGGAACAAATATCATGCCCATTTTGATGGACCTAATGAGTATTGCAAAAAAATATGGTGCTTAAATTAAAATCCAAAGTCTATTTTTGGATTAATTTTTCTATTTTTGTTGGTAAGTAAAACAACCCTGCTTTCTGGAGAATCGTCTTCAATTTCAAATATGCTGTTTTCTTCTAAGAGTTTACCCATATCCAAAAGTTCAAACTGCTTTACCATGTCATCAAGATTTAATCGGTTTCTTGAATATCCTACATTCATGTACGATTTTAATTCAATAAAGTTTGAATTTGCTCTTTCGAATAATTCCTTAAATTTCAAAATATTATCATTGATATTTCGAATAACCGTGGTTCTGATGCATGTTCGTTTTTTTGAGTCCAAAATATCCAGAGTATTTAATATGGATTCCCAGTTTTCCTTTGTTCCACCACATATTTTCTGGTAGCTTTCCAGATCGTATGCATCAAGGGAAATATAGAGCTGTGTTGGATTTACCTTTTCGATTACATCTGTTAAAATCCCGTTTGAAACTAAAAATGTGGACATTCCTTTCTTGTGGAATACTTCGATTAATTCATCGATGTACGGATACATTGTAGGTTCCCCTGAAAGAGAGAGTGCAACGTGTTTTGGTTTTGTTGCTTCGAGGTATTTTTCTTCACCAATCCTGTCCAAAATTCCCTTGTAACCAGTTATAATGGTTTTGTGCATGTTTAAAATATCTTCTGCAACGATTTCAGGCTCTTTCCATTCTGGAGATTCAAAAGATTCTAATCCCAAATCTTTTGGAAGAACTCTCCAACAAAAAATACATGATTGCTGACACCATGCAACTGAAGGAGTGCTTTGAACGCACCTGTGAGTGTTTATACCATAAAACTTCGATTTGTAGCATTCTTTTCCTTCTAAAAAAGATTTCCTAACCCAACCGCAGAGTTTTACCCCGCTATGGTCTTTTAACTGGTAGTGTTGTTTTCTCAAAATATTGTGTATTTGTTCTGGAATCATACGTATCACCATTGTATTCAAGCATTGTTTAATTACTTATATCTTTTAAACTATGCGTTTTATATGGCAACATTTAAATATATGATATTTCATTATAACTAGGGTATGATAAGAGTAATAGGTGTAATCGGAAGAAAGGATACTGGAAAAACAAGTTTAATAGCCGATATCCTCAAGAACTTGAATGGCATGTCTGTTGCGACAGTTAAGAATTCACACATGGATTTAGACGTTGATTCCCCAAATACAGATTCATACAAGCTAAAACAGTTTGCAGATACCTCTGTTTTTGTTACAAGTAAGGGCTCTGCATTTTATTATGACAGGATGCATTTAAAAGAAATCCTTGCAAAACTAGACTGCGACCTTGTTATTGTGGAAGGTTTTAAAGAAGATTTGATCGAATTAAATATTCCAAAAATACTTGTAACTGAAGGGGGACGGGGCGCTGAATTGAAAGATAGCCAGACCATAATGGTCATTGATGACTTCAAATATGATATAGATGAAGTTACAGCTCAGGTTCTTGAAAAAGCTATAGTTCCAACGTATAACCTAAACTGCGGTCACTGCGGATACAACTGCAAGGGTTTTGCGAACAAGTTAGCCTCGGGCGAAGTTAACTGGAACAAGTGCGTTATGTCAACAGCATTGAAATTAATAGTTGATGGCAGAACAATCCCGGTAAATCCATTTGTTTCCGACATTATTAAAAATACACTAAAAGGGATTGTAGGAACACTGAAGGGTACGGAAAACCCTGAAACCATTTCAATCAAAATTGAAAAGAAATAACACTCTTATTTTTTGAATAAAGATCCCATACCGTGCATTATGGACTTTTTTCGTATCTCAAAATATTTAAATATTGTAATAAATAAACTATATTACGGTTATTTGGTGATACTATGGCTATGGAAGAATACAAATACGAATATATGGCTGAAGTTTTTAAGGCGTTTGCTGATCCTACTAGATTGATGATTTTAGAGCTTTTAAGTGAAAATGAAAGCATGTGCGTATGTAAAATTATTGATGAATTAAAAAAACCTCAGCCAACAATTTCCCATCACCTGAACATATTAAAGAAGTCTGGAATCATTAAAGCCAGAAAAGAAGGTACATGGAACCACTACTATATTGTAAATCCTAAGGTAAGGGAAATGATATCTATTATGGGCGGAATTGTAGATTAATCATTGTATTAACCGTGATAAATTGGTTTTTGACCATCATAGTTAATTTTATATATCAAATATCACTATTAGTGAATAATTAAAGTGATATTTTGAGACTTGAGGATAAATAAAACATAATTTTCTTTTTTAATTTTGTAATTAAAACATTTTTCATCGATTTATTCAATTTACAGTTTATGCGTTGTGAGAATATGGGAATACAAGAAGATATCAAGAAATTGGAAGACGAATTATTACATACTCAGTATAACAAAGCCACCCAAAAACACGTTGGAATATTAAAAGCAAAACTTGCCAAATTAAGGGATGAACAGCAAAACCCAAAAGGAGCAGGCGGATCGAGTGGACCTTCATATGCAATTAGAAAAACGGGAGATGCAACAGTTGCTTTCGTTGGATTTCCATCAGTTGGTAAGTCGACACTTTTGAATAAACTTACAAATGCAAATTCAGAAGTTGGAGCATATGCATTTACAACACTTACAATTATTCCTGGATTAATGGAACACAAAGGTGCTAAAATTCAGGTACTGGATGCACCAGGAATTATCTCTGGAGCTTCTTTTGGTAGGGGTAGGGGTAGCGAGGTTTTAGCTGCGGTTAGGAACGTAGACCTTGTAATGCTCGTTGTGGATGTATTTTCACCAGAACATATTCCAATCCTTGAAAAAGAGCTTTCGAATGTTGGTATCAGGCTCGACCAGGAAAAACCCGATGTAAAAATTGAGAAACACGATCGTGGTGGGCTTGCAATCAATAAAACTGTTAACTTAACAAAAATGGACGAAGCCACAATAGCTGCAATAGTTGGGGAACACAGAATCCACAATGCGGCTATTCTGATAAGGGAAGATATTAGTGCAGACCAGCTAATCGATGTTGTTTTGGATAGCCGGTCATACATCCCAACACTCGTTATTGTAAACAAGATCGATCTTGCAGATGAAGCAAACTTAAAAAAGACTGAAGCTGCAATTGGAGATAGACCACACGTATTTGTTTCAGGACATAAAGAAATTAACCTTGAAGAATTAAAAGACAAAATCTTTGAAACATTAGGATTTATAAAATTATACTTAAAACCTCAAGGCGGAAAAGCAGACCTTGAAGAACCATTAATTATCTTAAAAAATTCCAGTGTTGAAGATGTTTGTAACAGACTTCACAGGGATTTTGTTAAAAATTTCAGATACGCTCTCGTCTGGGGAGATTCTGCAAAACACCCTGGCCAAAGAGTAGGATTAGACCACATCTTAAAAGATGGAGATATATTGACGATCGTTGTTAAAAGATCACTTTAATGGTAGATAAAATGGATAATAGTGAAGAATATAATAAAATTATTGAAGCTGGAAAAATTGCATCACAAGTTCGGGGGGAAGCTTTAAAATTAGTAAAACCCGGTGCAAAACTCTATGATGTTGCAGAATTTGTAGAAAATCGAATAATAGAACTTGGAGCAGGCGTTGGATTCCCTTGCAATATTTCATTAAACGATATTGCCGCACACTACAGCCCTTCACACGGGGATGAAACCGTCTTTTCCGAAGAAGATGTTGTAAAGTTAGATCTTGGAGCTCATGTTGATGGATTTATTTCAGACACTGCTGTAACTATCGATTTATCAGGAAAATATTCTGACTTGAAAAAAGCTTCAGAAGATGCATTAAATACAGTAATTAAAGAAATTGTTCCAGGAATAAATGTTGGTGAAATGGGCAAAATAATTCAGGAAGTAATTGAAAGTTACGGTTACAGGCCAATTTCAAATCTTTCCGGACACGTTATGCACCAGTATTCACTCCACTCCGGAGTAAGTATTCCAAATGTTTATGAGAATACGAAAGATACTATCGATGTTGGCGACCTCGTTGCAATCGAACCTTTTGCAACAGACGGATTTGGACAAGTTACAGATGGAAAAGACGTATACATTTTTAAATATTTAAGATCAAGACCTGTAAGACTCCCTGCTGCTAGAAACCTATTAAGAAACGTTGAACAAAATCATGCATATTTACCATTTTCAGAAAGAGACATGGCAAAAATTGATGCGCATTATAAAGCCGGCCTAAAAGCTTTGATGATGGCAGGCGTGCTATACGGATACCCGACACTGGTCGAAAGAGAACATGGTATAGTATCCCAAAGTGAACATACCGTCTTAATTACCGAAAATGGTGTTGAAGTCACCACAAAATAATTTAAAATTAAAGGTGGAATTATGATCGTCATTTTAAACAACGGTGGACAGTACGTACACAGGATCCAGAGAAGCTTGAAATATCTTGGAGTACCTGCAAAAATAGTTCCAAATTCGACTACTCTTGAAGAAATTACTGTAAATCCCGAAATAAAAGGAATTATATTAAGCGGCGGACCAGATATTACAAAAGCTACAAACTGCGAAAATATTGCATTAAATTCAGAGATTCCAGTTCTTGGAATCTGCCTTGGCCACCAGTTAATTTCAAAAGCATATGGCGGACATGTTTCAAGGGCAGATTCAGAAGAATATGCAAGCATTAAAATTTATGTAAAAGAAGAAAACGATCTTTTCAAAGGTGTTCCAAGCGAATTTACTGCATGGGCGTCCCACATGGATGAAGTAAAAGTAACTCCGGAATGCTTTGAAATTTTAGCTTATTCCGACATTTGCGGAGTAGAATCAATAAAACATAAAGAAAAATCGCTTTATGGAGTTCAATTCCACCCTGAAGTGTCGCACACTGAATACGGGGATGTACTTTTGAAAAACTTCTGTAAAAAATGCGGATTTGAATTCGAAGAATAACTTAAATAAAAAAAGTTTTATTTTTTTAAAATTATTTATCCATTATTATCGTATTGTCACTCAACAAATTTATCTCTTCTTCACTTAAAACTTCTTCTTTTACGCCATCTCCAATTATTGCGCTGTGTCCAAGTGGATCTTCGATAATTAAAGTTATTTTTTCTTTTCCAAGTTTTACTTGTTCTAACTTTTCAATTAATTCTTCTGCTTTTTTCTTTTCGTCTTCACTTTCCACCCAAGAAATTAAAGTTTTAATCGCACCTTCCATTCGAGTTAAAACTCCTTCAACATTTGAAACGTATGCTTCTGATGCAGGACCTGGGAAAACCTCAAATCCAAATTCCGGTATTGAAATGTGGCCTGATGACCCCCTTATGACCCGCTTATTCAGATCATATTCGTCTTCAACTTTTAAAGTGTATCTTTTGGGCTCTTTTACATCTATAGGGAATATATCGCTTTTTTTATACTTACATGCTTCACAAAAAATAGTGGTTTCAATAACTTTTCCAAAGTAAGGTATTTCGAGTTCCTGAGTTATAATTTTTAAAGAATCCTCTTTTCCACATATTGGACAGTCCATAACATTGCATTGTTTTTCCATGTTTCTCACCTAGATTTACTAGCAAATACAGTTACATGCTTCTAGAATAAAAAAATATTTCTAAAAAAAATCTGTGATAATTTTTGGTAAGTATGCCCCCATTATGTATATATAAGTGAATTTATAATGATTAATCATGATAAATACAAATAAACCATACAAAAATACACAACAATAATATCCAAAATACACGTTTCTAGCATTTTAAACCTGTAAATTTGGAATAAATATAGTATCGATATATCCAAAAATCCAAGTGAAAAATTATATATATATAATCCTACTAGAATAATATTATTCTTAGGAAATAATTTTTAGGTCCAAGAGTGTGTCTAAAAGTGGTAATATGTACGACAAATTAAAAATCATAGAAAGGGCAATTCTGCTCAATCCCGAAAATATAAAAGTTTTTCGTGAAAAGCTCAAGATAACCCAGTCCAAACTTGCTGAAGAAAGTGGGGTCAGTCAATCTCACCTGAGTATGCTTGAAAAAGGAAAACGGGAAATTGGGGAAGCACATGCTGCCGCAATAACTCTTGGAATGCTTAAATGCAGTAATTTTTGGGATAAAGAGAATCCTGTTTTATATTTATTAGACGTACTTTCGCTGACTAAACTTGAAGGTGCTATTGTCGATTTTATCCAGGATTTAACGTCAAAAAACGATATCTTCTGTAAAAGATATATTGAAGGACATCCTGTGTATATAATAGATATAAAATATTTTACTGAAGAAATCAAAAAACGCCTCGGTGTTGTAGATATTAATGAAGTTGATTTTTTCAGGGGCAGAATGAATATCAGAGGATTGCACCTCGATAAAAAAACCGTACTAATCCAATTAGACTGTTCAGATATTCGAAGACTCGAACATAAGGTATCAAATGTATTGAATAACAAGACAATAATTCAGATATTCCCAAAAGAGGAAGTTCCCCCAATATATTCTATAAAAAAAGACTGCATGATTGTACACTGCTGGTGATTTTTCATGGTTTTATTAACTAACTACGCAGTAGCCCTTGTTTCTTCAGTTGTGATTGGAACAATTCTTGGAATGAAACTGTCATTTGATATGGATTCCTTTGAGGGGTCCGTACTATTTCCAACCCCATTTGTAGCACTTGGTTTGACTGCGTTAATCGGCTACTTAATAACCCTAGACTTAGTTTCCAGTGCAATAATCGGAATTTTTGCGAGTGTTTTCTCAAAATTTGCAAACAAAATATTCCCAGGTGTTACTAATGATATTAATTGAAACTGGAAAGATATTGGCTGCGTTTGCAGTTTGCTGGTTAAATTTTGTTATTGTTGATACCTACTTTGGACTTCCAAAAAAACCTGGAGTGCTTGGTGCCAAAGTAATCGGTGAAAAGATAGAAAATGTCGGTGGAAATATCAACGGTGGTTATTTCATGGGAAATATTGTATGTTCCCCTGATGCATCGGCAGGAACATTGATGGCTTCGATATTCTACTACTTAATCGGATTCGAAGGCGGATTAATTGCTGCACTGTTCATATACATCGGAAACAGATTGTGTAATGATACAGGTTATGCAGGAACAATTGGGGCAATTACTGCTACAATATTGATTTACTTACTTAGCGGATTTATAAGCGCTGAATACTTTATTGCAGGAATGGTTCTCGCAATATTCTCAATTCAGGGCGTACATCACGGTGCTGCATCAAGACTTCTCGGCAGTATTGCACGAAAAATGGGGAGGATATAATGGAATCGTCTCTTGTAACATTTGTTATTGGAATTGTAGGGATAATTTCAGTTTTAAAAGTGTTTCTGACAAAAAGCAGAGCATTGAAACTCCCTATACTTTGCTGCATTAACTTCTGCATTGCCGCACTAATTGCACTCTACATAAAAAGTCCGATGGGTGCAATTGCCGCAGTTGTATACTTCATATCATCAACAGTATCCAGTAATGCGATAGCCCATACGCTTGGAGAACTCAACAAAATGGATGAATTTGAGAAGAAAAGGTGATTGTGATGGAAATTCTACCTATCGTTGCTGCAGGGTGCTGTATTCTTGGAGGAATAGGTACCATCATTCATACGCACAATATTAACAAGATCATCATGTTTGCACTTCTTGAAAGCGGACTTATCGGATTAATTGCTTCATTTTACTATCTAGATGTTGCAATTATTTCCTCAGTGTTAGAACCAGTTGCTACACTGATTTTGCTTTTGGGTGTGTTAAAATATGAATTTATAATTAAAAATAAGAAAAAATACAGTACAGAAGTCCCTGTACTTACCAAATAGGTGATAATATGGATTTAGTTACCTTGGCAATGTATGTGGGCTACTTCTTACTCATATTGGGTACAGTCGGTGCAGTTATTGGACCATTAACAAAAGATCCATTTAAAAGATTTTTAAACATCGAAGTTCCCTCAGTTGGCGTTTGTTTAATATTTCTAGCATATAACCAGACTCTTGCACTTATGACCTTCCTCGGGGTAAATGCTATCCTTACACTTGTACTCGTGAGAGCGATCATCAAAAATGAGGAACTGGAGGAATAATATGAAAAAGCTAAATGAAGCCTGGAATTATATTTCAAAACCCAGTGCAGTCTCCAGATTGTTTGCAGGATTTATTTGTATAGTTTTATTCATCGGTATATTCTTACCTACAGAATTTACAAGCGACCAGCTATATCCAAAAGATGCAATACAAAATCAGGTTTTAAAAACCCCTCTTGCACCATACGACAGAGGCGGAATTCCTTTAACCGAATCTGCAGATATAAAATCTCAGTATCCGGAATATCAGAGTATCAGGGGCCAAATTACTGCTTATCTATCCCCTGTTGCTATTGCAATAAGTGAAAATACCATGTACTTTGGTACAACGATCGTTTCAACCCCTGGTGGAATACTGGACGAAATATTATACTATACAAGAGGATTTGACACAGTTTTAGAGTCATTAACCTTGCTCCTCTCGTTCACAATATTTGGATGGCTATTCCTAAATAGGAATCGGGTGAAATAATGGACTATGTAAGTTTATTATTCAGTAGAACCGTTACTGTCGGATTAATAGTTGGAATAATTTCGCTTTATTCTATTTCTCGCCAAAAAACAGATCTTAACATGATTTTGTTAACTGACCTTGTAGAATATGGAATGCTCGTAATTATTGCAGCAATTGGTTCAGACCTTGCAGAAGCACTTATCCTTCCAGGATTGGTTGTAGGTATGGCCGAATTATTGGCAGTTGCAGAAATATTTGTTTCAAGAAATGACTTAAGAAAACAGGGTCAAAAGAAAAAATCAAAACTCTTAGAAGAGTTTACAGTTAAAGAAATTCCAGACATGGACATAAACTTTAGTAAAATGGAAGTGCTATATACAGCTCCAAAATTCTTCGCATTTGTTCTCGTTGTTTACGGTGCAATATTGAGTGGATTTACAGGTGGGGCCGTTATGGCGAGCGGTCTTTTGTTTTACGTGCTGGCAAAAAGAGTACTTGGTCAGAAAATACTTCCAGAAGATTTAAAAGTATCTTGGGAAGGAATTTCAGCATTTTCAGGAATTGCATGGGCAGTTTGGATACTCGGGTTTATTGGATTTTTCTTATTCCCTTCAAAATGGCCATATTTCCTAATTATAGCCGGATTTGGACTTGCAATAAAAGTGGGCTCTAAACTCGGACTAATTGGAGAGTTGTTCGAATAAATTCGACCAAAGGTGATTAATATGCTCGTTGAATATATCGCAGGAAACTTTCACGGAATAATTCCTTTGGGAGATATTGTATTCTACCTAACAGACTTCTCGCTTATAGCATTCATTATAGCAATGCTTTTCACTGCTATAGTATACGTTACAAAACCTGAAAAACAGCTGGAAGCTCAGGTACATGAATTTGGTGACAAATTTAATTACGTGACAGTTGAAGAACTTAAAATAAGGAGATTCATGTCAATTGTCTGTGGTATTGCCACTGCATTTTCAATGCTAACTGGTGACCTCTTCGACTTTGCATTATTCCTTGCAGTAATAGGTATTACAAACATCGGAATTGTTTCAGCAGTTAAAAAAGAATGGGTCTTGAATGCAGCATTCCATTACGGAATTATCGCAATAATTTCGTCACTTCCATTATTTGGTGCTGCTGCACTGATTTTGGGAAAAACAGGAACTCTTTCAATATTTGAACTTGCGAAAAACGGTCATGAATTATTCTATCAAAAACTACTCTACGCAGTTGGAATGATTGGAGAAACTGGTGTTGCACCGTTTTATGCAGCAAAAGCGGAAATGTTCAGGGCTCCAGGGGCACCTTACATTCTGATGATACACCTTTCATCCCTTTTGGTTATCGTAAGAACCGTAGAAATTCTGCTTACAATATCTTAAGGTGAAAAAATGAGTCCAGAAACGAAAAGTGGGTTTATAGCACTTATAATTGGAATCTTGGGATATATCGGAACGCTTTACCTGAATTCCCAGAATGAAATGGTAACGTATTTGCTAACGGCAGTATTTACGCCATTTTTAATTTTTGGTATTGCAATGTTCCTTAATCCAAAATCAAGAAGAGAAAAAATAGGCCAAATTCCGTTCAGAGGGTGGTAATTTGAGCGCAGCAGTTAGTATGTTTAACGGACTTATGTATGCATTTTATGCCTTTTTAGTTGGCGGAATTTTACTTGGTTTGCATAGAAAAATTATGGCTAGGATCCAATGTCGACCAGGACCCCCAATTATCCAGTATTTAATACATACATTCAAATTTTACTTTAAAGAACTAACGTTCCCAATTTCAGCAGGAAATCCATTGTACGTATTTGTAGCTTTAATGGATATTATGGTCTGGATGAGTGCACTATCGATTGCAGTTGTCTTTGAATCGTCATTGTTGATATTAATCGGACTCTACATCATGCAAAAGATTGTTGAACACGGTTGTGGACTGAGTAGCGGATCCCCATATGGAAAAGTTGGTGGTGTTAGAAGTGTTTTCTCAGCTGCTGCAGAAGTTCCGCTCTTTGCTGCTGCTGGAATAGTCTATACTGTAACCGATTCGTTGATGATTGGAGATATTATCAACTATCAGGCCATAAACGGGCCATTATTGTTCCAACTTCCAATATGTGCTTTTGCGGTGTTTGTACTGGTTCTTTCAAAAGCTCCTTTCAGCCCATTTGCGATAGTAAAAGGAAAAGATATCGTAAGCGGATACATTACCGAACACTACGGGCCCCTTGAAGCAATTATCATGATTGGAGATGCGATGGCATGGTTTGTATTACTATGGCTATTTATGGCATTATTTTTGGGTCCTTTGGTCATTGCAAGTCCAGTTTTGACATTGCTTGGAATGTTTGTATTAACAGTTGTTATTTCATTCATCTGCGCTTTGACCCCATTGCTTGCTCCAAATCATTCAGTAATGCTTCAAATTACCATTGCGTCACTTACGCTAATTGATCTGGCTTACAGAATCATCCACTAGGTGTTATCATGAAACAGTACATCCAATTACTTTCAATTGCAGGATTTGTGGTTTTGGGAATGATAGTGCTCATTAACATAATACAATACCCCATAACTCCAATTTTGGGTCTTTTCGTAGTCCTTCTCATAGGAATCTTAGTATTACTTATTCAAAATAAAAAAATAACCCATTTAATAGAAACTACAGAGCATTTAATGATGCTAGCTGTATTAATTGCGTTTATCTACTTAGGATATTTCGCATTTATCGCAGGGTGATTTTATGAACGAAGTTCCATTCATGCTACTTTATTGTGCAATTACATTTGTTGTCGGATCGGCCCTTGGATTGTCTTACAGCTACAAAAAATATGGAAAACCATACGTAGAAAAAACCCTCGACGGTGTTGCACTTATTTTAGCAGTTATTGGAGGGCTTGCATTTACAGTAAATGCACCCATATCGGCACTCTTCCTTGCATTTCCTCTTGGAATGAGGCCGGGATATGGGCATTCTGAATTCTGTCTTGGACTACTAATTGCACTTATTGGCTACATTTTACTAACGATTGGGCTAATCTAGCAAAAAGGTGAAAATATGCTAGAAGAAATTGATAAAAATTACGAAAATTCAAGTTTAGAACAAAAATACAACATAATAAAGGGTAATCGTTATATCATGGAAGAAGCGATTGTTCCAATTTCAAAAGCTCTCAAAATGTCAATGGAAGAAGTTGTCGATGTATTTGTAAAGACTTGTGATGGAGTAGCACTTTATGAATCTCACGCATACGTTGAACAGGCTAAAATGGGATGTCTTGGAAGAAAGGTAGATATTGATTTAGGTTTATGCTGGATAGCGGACTTTTTCGGATTGATATCGAAACAAGATGCCGATTTGATAAGAAAAAGGGTTGTTGAAGATACAATTATTAGAAAAAGGCCATACAAAGAAGCGCTTGAAGAAGGCCGTGCACTTACAGTCAAAATCCTGAAAGGCGAGGAATAGATTAAGTTGGAGATGATCTCGATGATTAAAGATTTTGTAAGAAAACGATCAATTAACGTCTGTCTGGTGAATACCGGCGGTTGCAATGGTTGTGATATCGAAGTAGTATCTTGCCTTGCCCCAAAATATGATATCGAACAGTACGGAATTTATGTACACAACAATCCAAGAGAAGCTGATGTTTTAGTTGTAACGGGCCCTGTAACTGGAGCTTGGGAAAAAAGACTTCTTGAAATTTACGAAAAGACCCCAGAACCGAAAATAGTTATCGCGGTTGGTGCATGCGCACTTAGTGGCGGAATATTTAAAGAAGGGCATATTCACGGGCCTGTTGACAGTGTAATTCCAGTTGATGCAAAACTTCCAGGATGCCCTCCAAGGCCCTCAGAAATAATTTCTGCAGTAGTCGCAATTGCCCCAGATGCACTTGCTGCCAAAGAAAAATTGCTTAATCAAAAATTAAAAGAAGAAAAAAATAAAGCTAAAGTATAATTTGAGATGATAGTATGAATGTAGTACCGATTGGACCCATTCACCCGATATTGAAAGAACCTTTGCGAATAAAACTCCTCGTTGAAGGAGAAAACGTAAAAGGTGCTGAAATAGACATGGGTTACGTTCACAGGGGTATTGAACGGATTATGGAAGGAAAACATTATTTAAAATGCATACACCTTTCAGAAAGAGTTTGTGGAATTTGTTCGTACATTCACACCCAATCCTTTGCGGAATGTATCGAAAATATGTGTAAAATTGAAGTTCCAGATAAAGCAAAATATTTAAGAGTAATTACCTGTGAACTTGAGAGAATTCACAGCCACTTAATTGCAGCAGCAGTTTACAACCTTACAATCGAGCATGAAACTATGGGAATATGGCTGTTAAATGTAAGGGAAACTGCCATGGATTTACTCGAATTAATTACTGGAAACAGAGTAAACATGGGTTTTAACGTTGTTGGTGGAGTGAGACTCGATTTAAACAAAGAAATTTTAGATACAATTCACAAAAAAATTGATGAATTTGAAGAAGATGTGAAAAACATTATTGAAGCATTCGAAACTGGGCCTTTGATTGCAATGAGAAGTAAACATATTGGAAAAATCGGGTACAAGGAAATCATGAAAACACGTGCAGCAGGGCCTGTTGCAAGAGCTTCAGGAATTCCCGAAAGTGACTGGAGAATAAGACATGAAACTTACCAAGCATTGAATTTCAAGCCAGATTGGAGAGATGAAGGCGACAACTACGCAAGAATGATGGTAAGGCATGACGAAGTGCTAACGAGTGTTGAACTTATAAGGCGGGCCCTTGAACAGTATACAGAATGTTCGGGAATCGTCAGAAATAAAGCTGAAATTAGGGCAACTGAAGGAGAATGGTATAATGAAGCCCATAGAGGCGAAGTTTACTATAAAATTGCAATTACTGATGGCGGACTCATAAAAAGAATTATTATTCGAACTCCAACAGTAATGAACCTTGAAGCCTATAAATACATGATAAAAGACTGTCCAACAATTGCAGATGCAGTTGCCACATACACCTCAATAGACCCTTGTGTGTCATGCACAGAACGAACTATCCAATTAAAAGACTTAAATAACGGAAAATTGAGCGACTACAAATTCTAATAAATAAACCTGATTGCAGGTGGTATTCATGTCATCATCTATTTGGTATCTTTACGAGTTCGTAAGAAAAAAATGGTTTATGAGATTTACAAACGCCAAATCTGAAAAGGGAAGTTTTATCCCACCGGAAAGATTTAGAAGAATTCCGGTAATTTTTGATTTGCCTGAAAAATGTATAAGTTGCAGTGCGTGTGCAGAATCCTGCCCATCTGATGCGATTAAAATGGAATATAACGAAGAATTTAAAAAAAATATGCCCGTATTTGATGCAGGTTCCTGTATAAACTGCGGAAACTGTGTTGAATCATGTCCTACAAATGTTTTAGAAATGGGAACCCTTCGAAAAGAAGCTTCTGAACTTTTATGGAATGTTCCAAAACTCGTCAATCTTTTAATTGATGAAGAAATCTGCGTAAGTTGTGGTTCATGTGAAAATGCATGCCCTGTTAATGCAATTTCACACAATAATAATGGACTCTATGAAATAGACGTTAATCTTTGCGTAAGCTGTAAAAACTGTGTTGAAGCCTGTCCCGTCGAAAATGCAATAGTTACTTATGATGAACCAAAACTTTCAGAACAGATTGAAATTGCACAAAACATCAAATTTAATATGGAAAGACTTGGAAGTGACTTTGAAGAAGATAGGGATGTAATTTCAGAAATTCCGAGAATTGTCCCAAGTCTTTGCATTGGTTGTGGAAATTGTGTTGATGTGTGTCCAGGTTCAATCGATCTTGAAAGATTAGAAGTCACATCCTGTGTAAAATCTGGAAAATGCCTTGAAGTATGTCCCACAACTGCAATAAGAATTGGAATTCCTAAAAAAATTACTAAAAGAACTGCTGAATGCTACATTGTCGATGAAGAAAAATGTATCGGATGCAGAATTTGTTACAGAGCATGTAATGTTCCTGAAGCGATATTAATATCTAAAGAAACTAATTTACCATACATTAATCCAGAATACTGTGTAAGATGCGGGCTCTGTCAGAATGCATGCCCTGTTGATGCGATAGATTATCTTAAAACCGAAATATCCGAAAATTTGTATTCTGAAAGAAAAGTAAGAGATGAATTTCAAAATATCTTGCATAACGACCTTGAAGAATTCACCAAAAATTACGTATTATTGAAAGAAGAAATCAAAACTCTCGGAAGGCAGTCAGTTTTAGATGAAAATATTGGTGAAAAGGGGAAGGATGATTGATATGGTATCGGAAATTCTTAAAAAATATTTTGGTGAATTAGATATACAATTCGAACTCGATCGCCAGTACATCAATAATAAAATCGAAATAAATCCTGAAATTTGCATTTTGTGCGATAGATGCCTTGAAATATGTCCTGTAAATGCAATCAGCTCAACTTTTCCAGAAGTTCCGTATATTGATGATAAATGTGTTTACTGCAACACCTGCGTAGAAACTTGCCCTGTTGATGCGATAAAAATTACTAAAACAAGGGTAAAAGTAGAAAATGGAAATTTAATAATTGAAAATCGATTAAAAAGTGAAAATTTAGAATACAATCGACAGAAATGTGTAATGTGTTTAGTTTGTTCCAAAAACTGCCCATTTGGTGCAATATCTGAATCGGATGATAAAATTTCTTTCGATATGGAAAAATGCGTGCTCTGTGGGCATTGTGAAAAAATATGTCCTGCAAAAGCGATTAAACTTGAATAATACCTAAAAAGGTGTTTTAGATGATAACCGTAAAAAAACCAGTCCAGAAAATCATCTCAGATATTTCGGAAAAGCTCGGAATTGATGAAGAATCCGTAAAAAAGAAATTAAAAGATATTATCGTACCGGTTGAAAGGAATTTATACGTAGAAACTAACAAATGCGTTAGATGTGAACTTTGTTACGAAGTATGTCCTGTTCAGGCGATAACCGAACCGAGTGTCAAAAACCCTGCTGAAATAATTCCTGAAAAATGTGTAAAATGTGAAATATGTGCTAAAACCTGCCCGGTTGGTGCAATTAATGTATTGGAAGGTCGTGCAGAATTAAAAAATGATGATGTAATTTACGAATTAAAAGAAATAGATGTAACTCACAGAAAAATAAGACTTAAGAAACACGAACTCGATGAAGAATCCTGCATAAAATGCGGAATTTGCGAAAGATTCTGCCCAACTTCTGCGATAAAAGTTGAAAAAAGGAACAGCATTGATATAAATCTCGATCTCTGCATGGGATGCACTGCTTGTGAAAAAGTATGCCCCAAATCCTCGATAAAAGTTGAAAATGAAATGGGGGAAATACCGGCTGAAAATGTAATATCTTTAAATAATGACACCTGCATTAACTGTATGGTATGCAGTGAAATCTGTCCTGTTGGTGCGATAGTTTACGAGGATGGATCGATGAAACTGGATGATAAAAAGTGCATATTCTGCGGAAAATGTGAGAAAAATTGTCCTGTATCTGCGATAGAGATTAAACCAAAAAATATGTAGTCGGGGAGGGGTAATATGAAAGTAAAAAGCTTGATGGATAAAAAATTTATTAAAATATATCCTGATTTTACTGTGCAGACGGTTATTGACTTAATGTATAAAAATAAGAAATTTAGCACACCAATTATTGATAATGATGACAAAATGGTTGGATGGACGACTGCTATTGATTTGATGGTTGTTACTGATAAAAATATTCCAATAAAGGACATTATGAGTCCCATAGAAGATGTAATCGTTGTAAATAAAAACGAACCTGCAAGGGAAGCAGTTACAAAAATCGTTGAATACAAAGTTATAAGCATTCCAGTTTTAAATGACAGAGGCCAGGTTGTTGGAATCGTTAGAAACTGTGACATTACTAAAACTCTTTCTAAACTTTACGATATTCCAGTACACGGCATTTTTAAATCATTAATGGGCGAATTAAAAGGAATTTCCTGGGAAGAATTAATGAATGCTGCGGCAATTGTTACAAAACAAACTACTGGTGAAACTATCACCGGTGAAGATTACGAAAGAAGAATAAAAGACTCTACATTTGGACAGGCGATCTGGGCATGTGGCGGACTTGAAAAATTCTTTACCGGCCTTATAAAGATAGGTGAAGTTGCACTTGCAAGGAAAGTAAGCTGCAAAAATGTAATAAAAAAATAACTAAAAATTTAGGTGTCTTTATGTCTGAACTTATAAATATCCCTAAATACGGCAGGAAAATTAATTTCTGGATCTGCCTTGAAAAAGCATTTGAAAAAAATGTTAAAATAGATATTGGGCACTTTAAAATCATTTGTATGTTTCTTGATGTCATGGAGTTCTACGAAACTTTGAGTAAGGATACTTCCAAAAAAGAAGCAAGAAAAATTCTTGAAAAAGAAGGAATATTTTCAAAAAATTCAGAATACATTTCAGGAGAATATTTAAAAAAGCATATTGATAGGGACAGTCGAGTTGCAGTTCATAACAGAATTAATGACTTAAGAAAACTTGAATTTATTATTGAAACCAAACCTGGACCACTTGGCGGATATAAATTATTAAAAACTCCGGACTGGTTTTTAAACGGAGAATAAAATTTTTAAAGTTACATTTCTTTTTTTGACATGATTTTTACAATATCACAATCGAGGTCCCCCATTGCCTTACTGATTTTTGAGATGTTTTGAACACATTCTTTAAAATTTTTGCCAACAATTCCATTTTCATGAGATATTTCAACATAAAGAGAAGAATAAGCTGCAAAACATCCTGATGCAAGTTTTAACGCGCATCCAACTTTTCCACCGTCACATATTATTCCGGGTAAGTTTGCAGTAAACGCCCTTGCGGCGCTATTGAGTTTTTTAAGATTTTTACCATTTTTATAGTAGCAAAGTCCAATAACTGCCCCCATTCCACCTTTACTTACGCATCCGCACATTGATGAAAGATAAGAAGAATTATACGTCGAATAGATTGTAACGAGCATTGCAAGAAGGAGTGATTTTTTAAGTTTTTCAAAATTATTTTCAGTTAAATTATCGTAGGAAATTATTGGAAGTGTTGCCATGAGTCCCATATTGCCGCTTTTTGCAACACTCATTGCAGGCATATTTTCTCCAGTCATTCTGGTGTTACAGGCTGAAGTTGTTTTATTTACCATGTTTGACAAGATATCGTTTCCGTAATTTAAAAAGTCACCTTTAATTAAATTTTTGTTTGTATAAATCGTTTTTTCAACCAAGTTGATGATTTCTTCCGGGATTTCATCCAGATAATTTAAAAAATCAGTTAATTCAAGACTTTTATATTCTTCTTTTTCAAAATCAGTTATTTCCAAACTTATTTTTTCTTTTTCAATTTTCGGAATTACAACATTTAAGTGATTGTCTTTAATTAGCGATTCAAAAAATTTCCCAGAAGTATCTTTAATTTTCACACCACAATATAATGGTCCATCTAAAACTTTTACTTCGAGTCTTTTTTTGATAAAATCTTCTAATTTTTGATCATATTTTATATCGTTAAAAATTAAAAGTTTGTTTTTGGAGTTTCCCAGAAGTCCCCCAACTACTGCAGGAAGTATTCCGTATTTTTTAGTATTTGGAACTCCAACGGCATAAGCATTTTTAAAAGAGCCGTTATTTAGAGTAACTTCGATTTTTTCGATTGAAAATGGGTACGAAATATTACATAGTGAAATTGCATAACCGATTAATCCAACTTCAGTGCACCCTAAAGCTTCGGTTACCTCGTTTTTTAATACTTTTGTGATTAAAATGCGTTTAGAATCATCCATAATATCAGCTAAATCTTTAGAAAATAAAAAAATATTTTAAAAAAATTAATTTAATCAAAAATCTTTTTTATGTATGGTTCAAAAGGAACTATCTCATCTTTTGTTCTCGGACTTATTGAAGCTACTTTCAAGATTTTGTTTTCTGAATCTAAATCGATTGTAAGGGTTCCTGGAGTTAATGTAATGCTTGATGCGAGTAAAACCTGACCCATCAAACTGTTTATATTTGTATTAATTTCGATAACTTCCGGGTCGATTTTGCCATCGAAACTTCTTTTAACTACATCGATCCATGCTTCGCCTAAAGCCTTCAAAAAAACAATTAAATACCCGAAAAATCCAAAAAGCTTCATTTTAACACCTTTGTCCATAAGAAAACAATTCGTAATTATCAATAATGATAAATAGCTATATATAATTATCGTAACTATAAAAATATTAAAAAGAAGGCTTATTGTTTTAGAGATTTGAAAACAAAACACGATTTACTTTCAGAGTTTATGGTGTTCTAATTCCAATCCAAAATTGTTATTAATGGTGATAAGAATGAACGAAGAACTTCAAAATCAATTCATGGCGCTCGATGTTTACAACCAACAGGTGGATAAACTTAAAGAAGAGCTTTCAAACATTGATATGATGATAATGGAGCTTATAAGATCCATTGAATCTATGGAAAGCATGAAAGTTTCTAAAGAAATCTTGTTGCCCCTTGGTGCAGGTGCATTCGTAAAAGCAGAAGCTCAAAACCCTGAAAAAATCATCCTTTCAGTAGGGGTAGATGTTTTACTTGAAAAAGACGTTGATGAAGTGATAGTTGACTTCCAAAAAAGTGTCAAAGAACTTGAGGAAACCAAAGAACTCGTAAACACCCAAATCCAAAAAACAAATCAGGAAATTGTAAAATTAAGATCTGAACTCGAAAAAAGAGCTGCTGCAATTGAACAAAGAAACGCTCAAATGAGACCAAAAACAAACTAATTTTGCCTAATTTTTAACTTTTAAATTAAATTTTAAAAACATAATTAAAATATTTAATCTAAAACGAGTTACAATTTAACCCTTGCAAATATATTTGAATTTATCGATATATCTGCCTAAAATAAAAATGGTGGACCTAGCCGGATTCGAACCGGCGACCCTCGCCTTGTAAGGGCGATGTCATAGCCAACTAGACCATAGGTCCCTTCTGCTTCTCTTGGCTCTCGTTCTGAGAGCAAAATAAACATTGCATTCATAATATATAAATTTTTCGGTAAGCTTTGAAAACATGAGATTTGTGGTAAGATGAAAGATCAAATAAAGTCATTTGAACAAGATAGGAATTTGATAATTGAAGACTCGAAAAATTCAAAAAATAATATTAAAGACGTTCAAAAAATCATTGAAACTCTGAAAGATGAAAAAAATGCAAAAAACGTTGTGGTAGACTTTACAGAATACAATCCACTTCATAACGGGCACAAATACTGCATGGATTTTGGTAAAAGTGAAGGTCTTTTTATCAGTATTATTCCTGGACCCCTTGAAAGAAGTGGAAGAGGAGTTCCATATTTAGTTAATAGGGATATTCGAGCAGAGATGGCATTGCTTGCTGGTGCAGACCTCGTAGTTGAAGGGCCTCCAATGGGAATTATGGGGTCGGGCCAGTACATGCAGTGTTTGATAAAGATTTTTTCCGCATTGAATGGAGACATTATACCTCGTGGATATATCGAAGAAGAAACGATGGAAAAAGTAATTAATTCGATAAATAATGGATGCCACATAAAAGTAAAACCATACAATATTTCCTGCATTGAAACTGGTGAAAAACTCGGGGAAAAATTGGAAATCGATAACTACGTAATTGCTTCGATGTCTTACACAATATATAAATTAAAAGAAAAATTCCCGAAATGGAACCCTAAATTCAAATTTATCGAAAGGATTGAAGGAATAAGTGGAACAAAAATACGAGAAGGAGTTTTTAATAATAATTTCGAATCAATAAAACATATGCTTCCAGAAACCACGATTAATGTCTTTAAATCTTTTGGAAATGATTTATCTAAAATTATTCTGAAAAGAAATGAAGAAATTGTCCTTGATACTGTTAATAATTTTGATTCGAATAAATATTTGCCAGAAAATATTTCAGAAAAATTAAATGAAAAAGAATATTACGAATCAATTGAAGAAATAAAAGAATGTATCCCGAGAGGTTTTTCAAAAAATAACATTGAAAGAACAATCTCAAAACTAGAAGCGAGAATAGAAAAGGAAACTATCTCAAAATACATCGAAAATTATCCGGCAAATTTAAGAATTTTAAAGGGGATAAATAATAATGAATAAAGGGGGTAGGTAATTTTGCAAAAACAAAGATTTTGCCTCGATACAACTGCAATTACAGATAGCGACGTTAGGAGATCATTAGGGGTTTCAAATATTTCAGAATCCGCAGAAAAAATAATGGATATTATTGCGCAAGCACGAGTACAGCTCGATATTTCATGTCATATTCCATATAATACTGTTTATAAAGAACTTGTTGGTTTTTTAATTAGGGAAGAGTGCGCACCTGAAACATTGATAAAAGTAGACACGTGGCTTGTCAAAAAAACTCCAAATCGGTACGAAATAAAAATCCCTGCTGAAATATTTTATGAATATATAAAAGATTTAAGGGAAAGAATAAATAAAGGGATGAGAATAAGTGAAAACGCAATGTATGAAACAGCCTTGGAAGCATACATACTCTCAAAACCTGACGAAAAAGATAGGGAAGACGTGTTAAACGAGGTCCTGTCAAAAACGGTTAACAGTTTTAGAGACAAATATCGAAATACACTTCGAGGAGGTACTCTTGACAGTGCCCCCGATTTAGATGTTCTTTTGTTAGCAAAAGAGCTCGACGCAGCAGTTGTTGCAAATGACGAAGGTATTGAAAAATGGGCTCAAAGACTCGGGCTTAGATTCGTCAACGCAAGAGATTTTCCATTCATACTTCAAGAATATCTTGATTTATGGGATAAAAAGTAAATTTAGAATATTTTCATAATTCTAAAACTTAAAACTACTAAAACACGGTGAGAAACATGGTACTCTTGATTATTAGAGGCGACAGCTACGAAAAAATTAAAAATGCAATAGCTGATGTTCATAGGCATGCTAAATTAACAATACTTGGAAAACCAAGAATAATGGTTCCAGAAGCTGCAGATGAAATTTTGGAGCATATTGTTGGAGACATTAAAAAACCATGTAAAAAAGCTTGCCTTGTCAGGATTGAGGAAAATGCGCCAAGAGCAATCGACAGGATTAGAAAAATTCACCCTCCTGCACATATTGTAATTGTTAGCGAGAGGCACGAACCTTACTTTTATCTCTTAGAAGACCTTCCCAAAATGCCGCTTTTAAAAGGTTACTACAAAAGTAAAAGTCTTGATTCAGACGAAGAAATCGAAGAATCACAACATTAACATAAATTAAATTATTTTAAAAATTATCGGGGTGAATAAATGAAACAAGTCAAATCAGTAAATTTTAGAGAATTAGACAAAAAAATAAAAGAATACTGGAAAAAAGAAAATACATACAAAAAGGTAAAGGAATTAAACGAACACGGCCCTGAATACTATTTTGTTGACGGTCCTCCGTACTGTTCTGGTGCAATACACCTTGGAACTGCTTGGAATAAAATTATAAAGGATACTGTTTTAAGATTTAAGAGAATTCAAGGATACAACGTATTGGATAAAGCTGGATGGGATATGCACGGGCTTCCTATCGAAGTTAAAGTAGAAAATGAATTTAATATCGGCTCTAAAAAGGATATTGAAACAAAAATCGGAACTTTAGGATTTATAAACAAATGTAAAGAATTTGCATTGAATAATCTCGAATTCATGCAAGGCCAGTTTGAAAATTTAGGTATATGGCTCGATTTTGAAAATGCATACATGCCAATTAAAAGAGACTACATGGAAATGGGCTGGTGGACACTTAAAAAAGCTCATGAAAAAGAATTACTTACAAAAGACTTGAGATCAGGATACTGGTGCCCAAGATGTGAAACTTCGCTTGCAGAACACGAAGTAAGAGGAGAATACAAAGAAGTACTCGACCCTTCAGTTTACGTAAAATTCAAACTTGAAAAAAGCGATGAATACATTACAATCTGGACTACAACCCCATGGACTCTTCCATCAAACATGCTTGTATGTGTAAATCCAGAATTCGATTACGCTTATGTTAATGTTGAATTTGAAAATGGAACATCTGAAACTTGGGTAATTGCTGAAAAATTGGTAAATGACGTAATGAAAAAGGCTGAAAAGAATAATAAAATCTCAAAATTCGGCATTTCAAAAGTAGTCAAAGGAGATTCATTAATTGGTTTAAAATACATTCACCCACTCCTTGAAGAAAACGAAAAACAGCAAGAATTTGCAAAAATAGAAAATGTGCACACAATTGTTCCAGGAGACCACGTAACTCTTGAAGGAGGAACTGGTTTAGTTCACACCGCACCAGGATTTGGTGAAGACGACTTTAACATTGGTAAAGAACATAATATTCCAGTATACGCCCCAATTGATGATAACGGAAGATATACGGATAGCATATGGAAAGGAACTTTCGTAAAAGATATGGATGAATCAGTTATTGAAACACTGGTATCCAAAAATTTACTCGTAAACTCTGGAAAAGTAAAACACACTTACCCACACTGCTGGAGATGTAAAACACCACTTTTATTCAGAGCGACTGAACAGTGGTTCCTTTCAATCTCAAAAATAAAAGACTCCATCATAGAACAGGGTAAAACCGTTGACTGGGTTCCAGACTGGGTTAAAACAAGATACGTTAACGGAGTAAGTTTTGTTGGAGACTGGAACATCTCAAGACAGAGATACTGGGGAATTCCACTCCCAATCTGGATCTGTGAAGAATGTGGAAATTACGAAGTAATCGGTTCAGTTGATGAATTAACAGAGCGAGCTAACGAAAAAGATTTAGATTTAAGCGACATTCACAAACCTGCAGTTGATAAAATTACGCTTACATGTTCCTGTGGCGGAAAAATGAAAAGAACTCCAGATGTTTTAGATGTCTGGTACGACAGCGGTTTGGCACCATACGCTTCGATTGGATCCAAAACCCTCAAAAAAGCTAAATTTATTACTGAAGGAAACGACCAAGTTACAAAATGGTTCTACTCACAACATGCATTGAGTGCAGTTGTATTTGACGATACTTCTTATGAAAAATGTATGATGCACGGCTTTACACTCGATGAAACCGGGGAAAAAATGAGTAAATCATTAGGAAACATTGTAAGCCCTGATGATGTTACAGAACAGTACGGTGCAGACGTTTTAAGGTTCTATTTGTTAAGTGCAAACAAAGCTTGGGAAGATTTAAGATTTTCATACTCAGAAATGGATGAAACCAGAAGCATGTTAAATACGCTCTGGAATTCGTACGCATTTTCTGCAAACTACATGGTGCTCGATGATTTCATTCCAAATGACGAATATTTCAAGCATGTTAAAGATGAAGATGCTTGGATATTGAGTAGAATAAATACCGTTGCTAAAGAAGCTGTTGAAGCTTTAGAAAAACCTCATTTACATACATACACGTGGACACTTAGAGATTTCGTTCTTAACGACTTCTCGAGATGGTACATTAAATTAATTCGTGATAGAACCTGGATGGAGAAAAACGATGTGCAGAAATTATCTGCATACCAAACATTATACTACGTTATCATGAAGTTAATTTCGATAATGGCTCCGGTAACCCCTCACATTTCAGAAGAAATCTACCAGAACTTGAAAACAGAAGATATGCTTGAAAGCATCTTTATGAACAAGCTAACAATTGAATCCGGATTTATCAATGAAACACTTGAAAAAGACACTGAAATTATCAGGGAAATTGTAGATTCAATTCTCAAAGGAAGAGATAAAGCAAAATACACTTTAAGATACCCGATTACAAAAATAACGCTTCCGGAAAATATTGCTGAAACGATTGAAAAATACGGCTACATTATCAAAGAACAGGGTAACGTAAAAGAAATCGAATTAAAAGAATTTGAAGGAAACGTAACAGTAAAACCAAACTTCAAAGAACTTGGAAAGATATTCAGAAGCGATGTTCCAAACGTTGTTGCTGCAATAAACTCAGTAGATCCAAAAGAACTCAAAGAAAGCTTGAAATCTGGAGAATTTGAAGTTTCCGAATATGTTCTAAAACCAGAATATGTTGAATTCAGGGTCGAAATTCCTGAAAATATCATCGGTGTAGAATTTTCAAAAGGAAACGTTTACATCAACATTGATATGAACGATGAAGTAATCAAAGAAGGATTGGTTAGAGAAGTTATTAGAAGAATCCAATCGATGAGAAAAGATATGGATTTAGATATTAATGAAAAAATCAATGTTAAACTAAAAGGAATCGATTTCAGTAGCGATTACTTATCACATATCGCAAATGAAGTCAGAGGAAACTTCGTTAATAGTTTAACGTCAGATTACAATCAAAAATGGACAATAAAAACGCCAAATGAAGAAACTTACAATATCTCAATCGATATTGAAAAAATGAAATAAAATTCTTTTTTATATTTTTTGATAATTATTTACTGCTAATTTGAGTAGTAACTTGAAATATCAACTGCATTTTCTGCATCATCAGGAAGTTCTATATCCTGAACTTCATTGATATTTTTTAAGCTTAATACGTAGTTAATCTCAAAAGATTCTCCGGATTTATCAGTTCCTTTGATATTCGCGGTTGTTTTTACAATATACCCGTATGATTTGCTAACATAGTATGTAATCTCAGCCATATCCCAATCCGAAACTTCGCCTTCTTCGACATTGTATTCAGATGCCATGGCATTATACATATCATCTACATCCATTCTTACTTTATAACATGGAATTCCATTTACCGTTTCTTCCCCATCTAATGTAAAATTATTATTTTCTAAATTGTAAATACTTTCATTATATTGGGACAACACATCAAAATTGCTTTCGAAATCCCCATATTCCGATGGAACTTTCATCCACTGGCTTCCCCCATTTAAGATGGTTCCCATGTACATTGCACCTTCAAAATAATAGTATTCGATACTACCATTTTCAGATACTAACGAGAGATATGCCTTTTTATTTTTAGTGTCGACTTTTCCAGTCCCACTCATCTCGATATTTCGACCATTTATTTTAGAATTCATTGTATAGTCGTATGAATACATCCAAATTTCATTTTGATTTCCAATCAAGTCCATAATTTCCGAGTTTTTATTTGTATTCAAACTTGAAGAACTTTGTGAATCGTAATTTTCAGATTCAACTGCATCTGAAGATTCGTATTCTGAACCGGAGGTATTCTCAGCACAACCTGCAAATGAAACTGCGATTAAAATTGCAAAAATAAGTTGAAATGTAAAAAATTTTTTGTTAAACATGTTATCCCCCAAAATTCACCTTTTTTAGGTAAATACATTAAAAATATGAAATTGAGGATATATCAAGATTTTGAAAAAACAATTATTTTGGAAAACTTGAAAAAATGATTAAAAAAGTAAAGACTTTAAAATGGAATAATAGACTTCAAAAAATGTTCCAAGAATTGATAAATCGTTTTCTTTTGCATGATTAAATATTATCCAGTCCAAAGTTTCCATGCCACCTGCAATAAATATGAAAATTAGAATTGAAAGGAATTTCAGTAAAAATTTCAGTTTTTGTTTTTTTGTCCATACTTCTTTTTTTTCGATCAATGGCAGTTTGTAAATTGAATATTCGATTCCAAGAACTATTGCCATTGAAAATCCGGCATACTCAAAAATTCCATGCGGAATTATTGCAAGCATATCTGAAAAACTTAAACTTGCCCCTAAAATCCCCGTAAGTGGATTTAATATGATTAGTACATAAAAAAACAACAAAACATTGAAATAATCGTTTATTGTTGATTTTCCTTTTGAAATATCTCTTGTATATATATACGGAAGCAATACAAAAACTAAAAATATAGTTATACATGCAAGAGAATTGCTTATAAAGTACGAATACCAGATCGAATAGTAATTTATTCCTATTTGAGAGGATACTGCTGTTGAAATTACTTCATATTTAGCAGTTGTAAGAACTCCAGCAGATTCAACGTTTATTAGAGGTTTTAAAAGTTTACTTATTATCAAAGTTGTAAATAAGCCGATCCAAGACAAAAAATAAGTTAGGATAAATTTATTTGTGAAGTTCAGGTTTAAAAAACTACTAAACTGTTTTTTTAAAAATTCAAAACTCAAAATTCATCCCCTCAACAAAATATCAAAAATTTTTTATGTTTTTAAAATATATTTAGTTTATGATTATTTTATAAATTTTAGGAATTATTATTCATTTTAAAATTGTGTGAAAAACATGAAAAGAATAGTTATTGCAGGCACTTCTTCAATGGTTGGAAAAACGACCATATCGACCGGAATAATGAAAGCACTCTCTAAAAAAAATAACGTGCAACCATATAAAATCGGGCCTGACTACATAGACCCCACATATCATACAGAAGCTACTGAAAATAAATCGAGGAATTTAGATTCATTTTTTATGGATAAATTGCAGATTAGATCACTTTTTAAAAAACATTCTAAAAATAAAGATATAAGCGTTATTGAAGGTGTGAGGGGATTATACGAAGGAATTTCACCATATAACGATATTGGCAGTACTGCATCAGTTGCAAAAACATTGAATGCTCCGGTAATTTTATTAATGGATGCAAGAAGCCTTACGAGAAGCGCTGCTGCAATAATTAAAGGTTTTAAATCTTTTGATACTGAATTAAACATTAAAGGTGTTATTTTCAATAAAATTAGGGGTGAAGGACACTTAAATAAATTAAAAGAAGCTGTAAAATATTATGACAATGAAATCGAAATAATTGGTGCAATTCCGCGGGATGAAGGGTTATCTGTTTCCCAAAGGCATCTTGGACTTGTTCCCACCCCGGAAAATAAGCAAGGATTACTTGAAAGAATAGATTTATGGGGAAATACTGTTGAAGAATGTCTCGATATTGAAAAAATAGTGGAATTAAGTGATAAAAGTTTCGATTTTTGCGTTGATGAAAAAAATAAGGATGAAACTCTCTGGAAAGTTGAAAAAAATAATTCAAAAATTGCTGTTGCGTTTGATGAATCATTTAATTTTTATTACTGGGATAATTTCGATGCAATGGAAGAAAACGGTGCAAAACTAAAATTTTTTAGCCCGTTAAATGACTCTGAAGTTCCAGATTGTGACACCATATATCTTGGTGGAGGTTATCCAGAAATATTTTCAGAAAAACTTTCAGAAAATAAATCTATGATTGATTCAATTAGGAATTTTGATGGAAAAATTTACGGCGAATGTGGGGGGCTGATGTACCTTACAAACTCCATTGATGGTAAAGAAATGTTGAAATTGATAGATGCAAATGCGGTAATGACCCCAAACGTTCAGGGCTTAAGTTATGTCAAAGGAACTTTTGAAAAAGATTGTATCATCGGTGAAAAATCTAAAGAATTTAAAGCACATGAATTCCACTATTCAAAACTAATAAATATTAATGAAAACGACTTTTCATATAGGATAAATAGGGGAAAAGGAATAATAAACTCCATGGATGGAATAACTTCAAAAGGTGGCGACATCGTTGGAGGTTATGCTCACCAGCACTGCATTGGAAATCCCTACTTTGCAGCGAGCCTTTCTAAAATCTAAAACCGGTGCACCAAATGGATAAAGTCAAAAGTTTATTAAAACATGGTTTCAATCTTGCAATAGATATTAGTGCAGATATTCTATTGATATTTACTGAAACCGGACGAACTTACGAATATTACAAAGATCAGGAAGCAATCTACAAAAGGGCCCGTAAAAACAGGTCATCAAAAGACTTCAAAAGTTTAAAAGTAGTTGTAACTACACCAAATGAAGAAACTTTTTTGAAGTTAAAAAATGAACCCAAAATTATACCGCTTTTGATGACATATCGGAATGATGATAGGTCTTCGATGATAAAACAAGCTGTAACAAATCTTTTTTCAAATAATATTGTTAAAAAAGGAGATATTGTTGTATCAATACTTGGTATTCCAAAAGTTACGGGTGGAACGGACACAATATCTATCTTTGAAGTAAACGAATACCCTCAGATCCTCAAATATTATGAATACATATCTACAATTGAAAAAACGAAAGGAAAAGTTATCAATGAAGTTTTAAACCTTTGTATGGAACTTGCAGTTGAAGGGAGGGAGGGAACCCCTGTTGGTTCAATATTTGTAATCGGTGATTCAGAAAGAGTTCTAAAAATGTCATCACAATTGATTTTAAATCCTTTTGAAGGTCATGAATCTTTTATATTTGATAAACAGGTTAAAGGAACAGTTAAAGAATTATCCACAATAGATGGTGCATTTATAATTGGTGAGAAAGGGGAAGTACTCTGTGCTGGTCGTTATATAAGCTGTAGCGGTGGAAATATAGAACTTCCACTGGGCCTTGGTGCAAGACATCACGCTGCTGCAACTATCTCAAAATATACTAATGCCCTTGCAATTACTATTTCAGAAAGCGGCGGGGTTATAAGAATTTTTAAAAACGGAGAAATACTATCTGAAATAAAACCTAAAAAAATAAGTAATGATACCGAATACTCATATTAATCCTAAATAATTCTTTTTTAAAATTTAATTTAAACCCCCATATTTATAAATCAATAACACCTAACCTATGAAGTACGCTTTTTAATCTTATGAATTTATGGTGAGAATCTATGACACTTGCTGAGAAAATCATTTCTAAAAATGTTGGAAAAAATGTTTATGCTGGAGATAGCGTTGAAATAGACGTCGATATTGCAATGACTCATGACGGGACTACACCACTTACAGTAAAAGCTTTTGAACAGATTTCTGATAAAGTATGGGATAACGAAAAGATAGTTATTATTTTTGACCACAATATCCCTGCAAACACGTCAAAAGCTGCGAACATGCAGGTTATAACGAGAGAATTTATTAAAAAACATGGCATTAAAAATTACTACCTTGATGGAGAAGGGATATGCCATCAAGTACTTCCTGAAAAAGGTCATGTAAAGCCAAACATGATAATTGCAGGGGCTGACAGCCACACGTGTACGCATGGTGCTTTTGGTGCTTTTGCGACAGGTTTTGGTGCAACTGACATGGGTTTTGTCTATGCGACTGGAAAAACATGGCTCAGAGTTCCTGAAACCATTCGTGTAAATGTAACTGGAGAAAACGAAAATATTTCTGGAAAAGACATTATCTTAAAAACTTGTAAGGAAGTTGGAAGGAGTGGCGCCACATACATGTCCCTGGAATACGGTGGAAACGCGGTTCAAAATCTAGAAATGAACGAAAGAATGGTTTTATCAAACATGGCAATCGAAATGGGTGGAAAAGCCGGAATTATCGAAGCCGATGACACCACATACAAATACCTCGAAAATGCAGGAGTTTCACGTGAAGAAATTCTTAATTTAAAAAAGAATAAAATAACGGTTAATGAATCCGAAGAAAACTATTACAAAACCATTGAATTTGATATAACCGATATGGAAGAACAGATTGCATGCCCACACAATCCAGACAATGTAAAAGGAGTTTCAGAAGTATCGGGAACAGAATTGGATCAAGTATTCATTGGTTCATGCACCAACGGAAGATTAAATGATTTAAGAATTGCTGCAAAATATTTGAAAGGAAAGAAAGTTAATGAAAATACTAGATTAATTGTAATTCCTGCATCAAAATCAATCTTTGCAGGAGCGTTAAAAGAAGGCTTAATCGATATTTTTGTAGAATCTGGAGCGTTAATCTGCACTCCAGGCTGCGGACCCTGTCTTGGAGCCCACCAGGGTGTTTTAGGTGATGGAGAAGTATGTCTTGCTACAACTAACAGGAATTTTAAAGGCAGAATGGGTAACACTAAAGCGGAAGTTTACCTCTCATCTCCCAAAATAGCTGCAAAATCTGCAGTTAAAGGATACATCACAAACGAATAAGTAATAAAATTAATAAAAAAGTAATAATAATCATTTTTTTCTCTTTTAATGCATATTTATATAGTATCAATACCCCTATTAAAGATAGGTTAAAGTTACTAAAATAAAATAGACTAAACCGAAATCAATATATAACATCTTTTGTTAAAGATAACTGTAAATTAATATAACTTATCTTTAATAGGTGATAAAGTGCACATTATGGAAGGTTTTTTGCCTCCGATGTGGGCTGCAATCTGGTTTTTACTTTCCGGTATTGTCGTAATATATGGAATAATCCAGTTAAATAAATTAATAAAAGACAAACCTGAAGTTAAACCTACATTGGCGCTCGCAGGAGCATTCATGTTCATATTAAGTTCGTTAAAACTTCCTTCAGTTACTGGAAGTTGTTCACACCCAACTGGTGGTGGACTTGGTGCAGTTATGTTCGGTCCAGCAATTACAGCAGTACTTGCGACAATTGTATTATTGTTCCAGGCAATCTTACTTGCACACGGTGGATTGACCACATTAGGAGCTAATATATTCTCAATGGGAATTATGGGCCCAGCAATTGGTTTTTTAGTGTTTAAATTGTTAAAAGGAAAATTAAATATTACATGGGTTGTTGTACTCGCTGCAATATTTGCAGACTGGGGAACATACGTTACAACATCAATCCAACTTGCTTTAGCATACCCATTACCAGATTTTGGAACTGCTCTTGCAAACTTTGGAACCGTATTTGCAGTAACACAAATTCCACTTGCAATTATGGAAGGTTTGTTAACAGGACTTATCTGGGACTACATTATGAAATTGAGACCAGATCTCCTTGCAAAACTTGGTCTTATTGAGCCTGCAAAAGCTGAAGGAGGTGCTGAATAATGGAATTTAAACACGTTTTAATGATTCTCGGAGTTATAATTCTTACATTAGCACCTTTGATCATGTACTCAGGTCTTGGTGAAGATGAAGGATACTTCGGTGGTGCAGATGGCGCTGCTGGAGATTTGATCATGGAAATCAGTCCAAATTACGAACCTTGGTTTGAACCATTCTGGGAACCTCCAAGTGGGGAAATTGAAAGTCTCTTATTTGCGCTTCAAGCTGCAATAGGTGCTTTAATCATCGGATACTTCTTTGGATACAACAAAGCTAAATATGATGATCAAAACTAAAATTGGTTAAAATATGACGAACAGTTTCTTGATTGATAGCATTGCAAATTGTAACAATTTGGGGTCAGTTAATCCTACCTTGAAGGTTATTTTTGCAATCTCATCACTGCTCGTCAGTGTTTTTTCTAAAACTTTCATCGTACCTCTTTTAATCACAATTATAATGGGTTTTGTAGTTATTTTTGCTGCAAAAGTACCAAAAAATGTTTATTTAAAATTATTAGCAATACCTGTTATTTTTGGAATTATTACTTTCGTAATGATGACTTTTTTATTTGGAACCGAAATTTACATGACATTCGATTTTTTCGGAATTACAATTAATTTACTAAAAGACGGATTTAGTCTTGGACTTTTAACATTTTTTAAGATGCTTGGTGGAGTATCTTGCACACTATTTTTAGCGCTGACGACCCCGTTCACGGAAATTTTCTGCATTTTGAAAAAGTCCAAAATACCAAAAAACATGCTAGAAATTGCGATGATGATGTACCGTTGCATATTTGTGTTGTTAGAAGAAGCTTTTACAATGGAAAATGCGCAGAAAACAAGACTCGGCTACAAAACTCTCAAAACGTCATACCACTCCCTTGGATTACTTGCGGGAAGTTTATTCATAAAAGCACTCGATAAAGGCGATGTAATCTATAACTCGCTCAATTCAAGAGGCTACGATGGAGATTTAATGTTTTTTGGAAATATGTCCTATCCGAACCCAGGCTATATTGTGCTTATAGGCATATTTGAATTACTGTTACTGTCTTTAAATTACATTAAAATATATTAAAGCCGCAATTTCAAATTTAACTTTTTTATACTTTTATGAATATATTCATCTAAGGTGATTTAATGGCGATTTTGGAAACGAGAGATTTAAAGTATTCTTATCCAGACGGAACTGTCGCACTTAACGGAATTAATTTTAAAGCTGAAGAAGGGGAAATGATAGCAATTTTAGGTCCAAATGGGGCTGGAAAATCTACTACGTTTCTCCATTTTAACGGAATTTTAAAACCAAGTAGCGGTAGCGTAATTTTAAAAGGCGAACCTATAAAATATGACAACAAATCGCTTTTAAATGTTAGAAAAACTGTTGGAATTGTATTTCAAAACCCTGACGACCAGCTTTTTGCCCCCACTGTTGAACAGGACGTTGCATTTGGACCGATGAATCTCGGACTTTCGAAAGAAGAAATTGAAAAAAGAGTAAAAGATTCATTAAAAGCCGTTTCAATGGAAGGTTCTGAGAGAAAACCTCCACATCATTTAAGTGGTGGCCAGAAAAAGAGAATCGCTATCGCAGGAATTTTAGCAATGAATCCAGAAATTATTGTTCTTGATGAACCAACTTCGGGACTTGATCCGATGGGGGCATCCCAGATCATGAAGTTACTATATGATTTAAATAAAAAGGGAATAACAATTGTCATATCCACTCACGACGTAGATTTAGTTCCAATATATGCAAATAAAGTTTATTTACTAAATAAAGGAAAAATTATCAAAGGAGGAACCCCTAAAGAAGTTTTCAGTGACTCCGAAACGGTTAGGGGTGCACATTTAAGGCTCCCGAGAGTTGCACATTTGATAGAACTTTTAGAAAATGAAGACCATTTAGGGATAAAAATGGGTTACACCATAGGGGAAGCAAGAAGAAATATCAAAGAATTTATCGGGGGAATTAATCATGCATGAAAGAATTTCAGATATAAAATATGCAGTAATTACTGTAAGTGACAGCCGATTTAATGAAAAAATTGCAGGAACTGAAATAACCGATAAATCGGGGGATTTTTTAAGGGATGAATTGAATGCAAAAATATACCATTTAATTCCAGATAATAAAATGATGTTAGAAGGCTTAATCGAACATATCGTCGAGTTTACAGATGTTAATTCCATTGTAATTACAGGTGGAACAGGACTTTCTAAAAGAGACAATACTGCCGATGTTGTAAAAGGCATGTATGAAAAAGAACTGGATGGATTTAAAATAATATTCCATAATTTAAGCTACGGTGAAGTAAAATATTCAACAGTTCTTTCAAGAGCATCTGCTGGAATTTACAAAGAAAAAATTATATATTCCATTCCTGGATCGATTAATGCCTGTAAAACAGCGCTTGATATTATTAAAACCGAAACCAGCCACATTATTGGCCATATTAAATAAAAAAGATATAAAAATTATTTTTTAATATTTGTGGAGATGTATATCCATCTGCGGGAATGGAATTTCGATACCTTCTTTTCCGTATTTTTCATAGATTCCTTTTGTAAGATCTCCTTTTACAGTCCAGTAGTCACTGGTTTTTGTCCATGCCCTAAGCTGTAAATCTACTGACGAACTACCAAGACCTGTTATAGCTACTGCTGGTGCAGGGTCTTTTAATACTAAAGGATGTCCGGAAATAAGTTCGAGTGCTTTAGATACTGCATTGTCTAAATTTTCACCGTAGCTAACTCCGACAGCAACGTCTACTCTTCTTATGTCCATTCTAGTGTAATTGGTTATTGGACTTCCCCAAACCAACTTATTTGGAATTGTAATAACTACGTTGTCTGGAGTTAAAAGTTTGGTTGCCATAATTCCAACTTCGACAACGGTTCCAGTCATTCCGCCGATTTGGACAGTTTCTGCCTTATCAAGTGGCCTCATAACTGCAATCCAAAGCCCAGATGTTAAATTTGTAAGTGTATCTTGTAGGCCAAAACCCAAAATTAGACCAAGTGATGCAGAAAGTCCCAAAATTATTGGTCCGGTTTCAACACCAAAAAGACCTACTGCAAGCAGTATCACAAATACATAGAGTATTGCGCTAAATAGTTTAATAACAAATTCAGAAACAAGTTCTGGAATCTTACTTTTTTTAGCCCCTTTTTCTAATATCCCAGATACAATTTTTACAGCCAAATACCCTAAAACAAGTACTAAAATGGCCTTAACAATTAAAAACAGATCTATAGATATTGTATAACCCATTAATGAAATAGGCATTTGTATCCCCTCCGACATGGATACCATAAATTATTGATTTTCAAATATATATTTTTAAATATATTACTTAAGTCGCTAAAATTTATAACCGATTACACAGTAGTATTATTCAACTGAAATTGCAGGTGTAACTTTTATGTTTATCGATGGAAAATGGATTATAAGAGATGATATCGATGTTTTTGACCCGTACACACTCAAAAATATCGAAAAAATAACTGCTCTTGATAGGGAAGAAACAAAAAATGCAATTGAAATTACGGAAAAAAATAAAGAAGTAATGAAAAATTTAAGCCCTTCGAAACGATACAGTATTTTAATGAAAATTGCAGAACAGATTAGCTTAAAAAAAGATCTATTTGCAAAAACAATTTCAATTGATGTTGGAAAACCAATAAAACAGTCCAAAATAGAAGTTGATAGAACGTTGACTGCATTTAGGCTTTCTGCATTCTATGCAAAGGAACTTCGTGGAGAAACAATCAATTCGGAAAATGGTCTCATATTTACAAAAAAGGAACCTTTGGGAGTAGTTGGGGCAATAACTCCATTCAATTTTCCATTGAATTTAATAACACACAAAATTGGCCCTGCAATTGCCACTGGAAACTCTGTTATATTACATCCTTCGTCAAAAGCACCGATTGCTGCAATATACCTTACGAAAATTATAGAACATGTTTTAAAACAGATGGACATTCCAAGAGGAGTATTTAACCTTGCAACCGGAAACGGGGATATTGTAGGCGATGAAATCTCAAAAAACGACAAAATAAATATGGTTTCTTTTACTGGAAGCGTTGAAATTGGGGAATCCATATCAAAAAATGCGAAAATGAAAAAAGTTACACTTGAACTCGGTGGAAATAACCCGATGATAGTCTTAAAAGATTCCGACATCAAATTAGCTGCTAAATCCGCAGTTAAAAGTAAATTTTTAAATGCAGGACAGGTCTGTATCTCGGTTGGACAGGTACTCGTTGAAGAAGAAGTTTTAGAAACTTTTACAAAATATATTATCGATGAAACCAAAAACCTCGTTTTAGGAAATCCGCTTGATACTAAAACCGATATCGGCCCACTCATAAGCCCCGAAAGTGCGCTAAGGATTGAAAATTTGATAAAAGAATCCGTAAACGAAGGCGGAGAATTATTAATTGGAGGAAATAGGCAAAACAGCTTAATTTTTCCCGCTGTAATCAATATTGATGAAGACAATCTTTTATCAAAAATTGAAACTTTTGGCCCGGTTTTACCGATATTAAAAGTAAAGAATAGTGAAGAAGCAGTATCTATTGCAAATAATTCTAAATATGGACTTCAAGCAGGTGTATTCACCAATGATATAAATAAAGCCATGAAAATAGCGGATTCACTTGAATACGGCGGAATAATGATAAATAGCAGCCCCACATTTAGAAAAGACAATATGCCTTTTGGAGGGGTCAAAAAAAGTGGTCTTGGAAGAGAAGGCATAAAATATACTGTAGAAGAAATGTGCGAGACTAAAACGGTTGTAATTCATAACATTTAATTAAAAGAAAAGCAGATTTATGTCATTATTAAACTGGTGAAATTGTGAGTTTTTTAAACGAACTTGATTTAAACATTGAAAAACTTGAAAAATTACTCGAAATTGGAACTTATGCGGATTTAAGAATTGTATCTGGTGAATCAAACAATATTATCCAAAAAGACGGAATAATCGATGAAATTTCTTCGGGAATAGCTTCTGGCGTGATTATAAGGGTACTTGAAAAAAACGGATGGGGTTTTGCAACCTCAAATAATGTTTCTTTGAAAAATATTGAAGAAATAATAAAAAAAGCACACAACATGGCAAAAATATCAAATACTCACACCAAAAAATCAATTGAATTAAAAGATGTTCCTGTAATTTGCGACAATATAAAAGCTGATGTAAAAATTCATCCTGAAAACGTCTCAATCGAAGAAAAAAAGGAATATTTAAAATCGGCACACGAAAACATGTCTGGAGAAAAAATAGTTAGCACTTCTGTAAGTTACAGTGACGGGGAAGGACATTCTATTTTAATGACTAGTGAAGGAACCAAAATAGAAAATGAAAGTGTTAAGGCCCTTTTAAGAATGACTGCTATTGCAAAAGATGGAACATTGCAATTTGCATTTGATAGAATCGGTGGAAACGGATTTGAAATAATTAAAAATGCGAAAATAGAAGAAATGGCTAAAAATACAAAGGATAGGGCAATACGACTACTAACTGCTGAAAGCTGTCCAAAAGGAACTTTTGATGTAATATTAGATCCAGAACTTGCAGGAGTATTCATTCACGAAGCTGTTGGTCACGCTGCTGAAGCAGACCTTGTGTTACAGAACGATAGCGTATTTTTAGATAGAATTGGTACTTCTGTCGGTAGTGAAGAAGTAACTGTAATTGATGATGCCACGATTGAAAAATCGTTTGGGCAGTATAAATACGACCACGAAGGAGTTAAGGGGGAAAAAACTACCTTAATTGAAGATGGGGTATTAAAAGGATACTTGCATTCAAGAGAAACTGCTGGAAGACTTAATATGGATGTTACAGGAAATGCAAGAGCTGATGGGCTTAGTCGACCAATTGTCAGAATGAGTAACACATACATTAAGCCTGGATCTTGGAAATTTGACGAACTTTTGGAAGATACGAAAACAGGAATATTTTTAAAAGGATCAAGAGGGGGACAGGTCGATACTGGAAAAGGACTATTCCAGTTTAACGCTGTTGAAGCATTTTTAATTGAAGATGGAGTTTTGACAAAAACATTAAGGGATGCAGGACTCAGTGGTGAAATTTTAGATATTTTACACCACATAGATGCAATATCTGATGAATTCGAATTAAGTGTAGGATACTGTGGAAAAGGGGGCCAGAGCGTTCCAGTAGGGGACGGAGGAGGAAGTGTTAGAACGAAAACTACACTTTCATAAATTCGTGAAAATATGGATGAATTAGCCAGTAATTTAATAAATGCACTATTTCAGGACATATTTGATATCACGCTAGATTTAATCTACCTAATTATTGCATTATTAATTCTCATAATTTTAGCGTTTAAAATGAAGTACTTCCTAAAAAATCTAGTTTTTAGAAGAAAATAAAAAAGAATAGAAAATTAGTTTTACATTAAACTTAATTTTTTTAACTTGTTGTAGAAATTATCTCCTTTTACAAAGTAAGCATTTGATTCAGATTTTCTCAAAACTATTTCATCGCCTTTTTTTGCTTCAAATTCTGTGTTTCCATCAATTACAACATACGTGGATTTTTTCAAAAGTTTTATCTTTATTTCAGAATTTGCATTTACCACTAAAGGCCTTGATGAAAGTTTAAACGGACATATTGGAACAATTACAAATCCTTCAACCGTTGGCTCAATTATCGGACCACCAGAACTCAAAGAATATGCTGTAGAGCCATTTGGAGTTGAAACGATTATCCCATCAGCCCTTACGTCCTCTACAAGATTTCCATCGATATATACTTCAAAATGAAGCATTTTTGCAGGATTTTTAGTTGTAATCACGACTTCATTTAAAGAGTCGCTTAAAATTTGTTGGTTACCATCGGAAAGCTTTGCAAAACCCATTAATTTCGTTCTTTTCTCGACTTTATAACATCCGCAGATTATTGAATCGATTGCAGAAAATATCTCGTCTTTGCTAAATTCAGTTAAAAACCCAACTGTACCCATGTTTATACATATTATTGGGATTTCGTTTCCACGAATCATTTTAGATGCCCGAAGTACTGTTCCATCCCCTCCGATGGAAATCATATGGGATATCTCTTCAATATTTGAGATAACATTGCATTCTTTAACTAAACGATCCTTTAACGCATTATACGTTCCACTATCGAGCTCGTATTTTATCCCTTTTGAATCCAAATAATTTATGACATCAAGAGCAACCGCGATCGATTCTTCATTATCTATTCTTGAAATTATTCCAAAGTTTGTTGGTTTAATTCTCCAGCGGTTTCCAAATATCCCTACAAGCTTTTTATGGAGTATTTCATTTGAACATATCACTGAAACTTTCGAATTGACATCGAGATCAAGATTTACTTCCTGACCATTCTTATCGGTTACAATCCCCCCAGCTTCTTTAATTATAACATATCCTGCTGCAATATCGCAAAGCCGGGTTGTTTCATTTACATTAATAAATGCATCGAGTGCACCCTTTGCAACATAGCACATCTCAAGGGCAATAGATCCAAAAAGTCTGATTCTCCTAAATCTTCTATCTTTTATAAATTTAAGAGTATCTAAAGAAATATCGTGTGCAAAAAGCCCTATTGAAGAATCTTTTAAATTAGAAGAATTTGAAATGGAAATTGATTTTTTCTCGCCTTTCTTTAAAAGATACGCACCTTTTCCTTTTTCAGCGTAATAAGTATCCCCTGTTGCGATATTTCGAACTACCCCAACTTCTAGATCGCTCATTTTAAGATTTTTTAGCATTTCTTCAAAATTATCTGCAAATTTATCAATTCGCCCGATTGCAACTGCTGCAGAATAAAAAGGAATATCTTTTAATGAATTGTAGGTCCCATCAACAGGATCCAAGACTATAACGTATTCTGGCTTATTTTTGCCTATTTTTTTAAATCCGATTTCTTCGCTTATTAAAATTGCCGAACAAACCTTTTCTATCGAGTTTATAGCAACATTTTCCGCAATTAAATCAATTCTTTTTGTCGGAGTACCATCTGCCCCGATTTTGACGACTTCGTTAGATTTTTCCCATCCGATTAAAGGTTTAACACTTTTCTCGATGTCCTTGGCAATATTCAAAGCCATGTCCAACATGTCCATTTTTTCACCAATAGTACATAACTATTAATTATTATAAATAAATAACAAAACACAAAAATAAAATGGAAACTAAAATTACGGTGAACAGATGCTAATTATCTTAACTGGACTTCCTTCAGTTGGAAAATCGACGTTTTCAAAAGCAATATCAAAAAAGATGGCTGAAAAAAATATCGACAACATCATACTTGGAACAGATTTAGTTAGGGAAAGTTTTCCAGTTTGGAAAGAATCTTATGAAGAATTTATAAGGGATTCAAACAGTTATTTGATAAAAAACGCACTTGAAAACAATTTTAGTGTTATTGTAGATGATACAAATTATTACAATTCAAAAAGACGGGATTTAATGAACATCGCAAAGGAATGCGATAATAATTACGTTACAATATATCTTAAAGCGCCTTTGGACTTACTTTTGAAACGAAATATTGAAAGAGGACAGAAAATCCCAAACGAAGTCATAAAAAATATGTATGAAAAGTTCGATACTCCTGGAACCAAATATGCATGGGATTTGCCAGATATTACAGTGGATACTACTGAAAAAATAGATCATAACGAAATTCTAAGTAAAATTTTGAAAATAGCCGAAAATAAAAGCTCAAAAATTGAAGAAGATAAAATTTCAAATTCAAACTCCGTTGAAAGTGATTTGCAAAAAATCGACAATATTACAAGAAATATTGTTGGAGAGTTAATAAAAACTGAAAAAATTAATAAAAAAGATATAAAATTAGTTTCTGAAATTAGAAAATCGTTTTTAAAGGACTGTAAGAAAATTGAATCCAAAAAAATGGATTTGAAAAAAATTGAAAAGGATTTTTTAGATTACTTGAATAAGAATTTAAAAATAAACTAAAAAATTTTTTATTTGGTTAATTCAAGGTATGCTTCTTCTGCTAGCTCATAAACTTTTTCTTCATCGATAGTAACCATTTTTCCATCATTTAACACAATTTTACCATCAATTACAACTGTATCGACTACACCGTTGAAGGAATACACCAGATGTGATTCGATATTTTCTTTAGGTGTTAAATAAGGCTTTTTCATATTTATAATCACGAAATCTGCAAGCTTTCCTTCTTTTATTTCTCCGGAATTAATATTCAATGCTTTTGCACCGTTTAAAGTTGCAAATTCAAACGCTTCTTTTGCAGTTACTGCTACAGGATTTAAGTTTACGCCTTTATGTATCAAAGCTGCTGCTTTTATCTCTTCGAACAAATTCATATTGTTGTTACTTCCACAGCCGTCAGTTCCAAGAGTTACTGGAACGTTGTTTTCAAGTAATTTTAAAACCGGTGAAACTCCGGATGCAAGCTTCAAGTTACTTACTGGATTGTGTGCTGCAAAAATATTCTTTTCTTTCATTATTTGAATTTCTGAATCGCTCAAATGAACGCAGTGCGCACAGATCGTATTTACGTCATTGAAAAATCCAAATGAATTCAAATATTCAAAAGGCCTCATTCCTGTTTTTTCGACTACTTGATTTATTTCGTCTAATGTTTCATTCATGTGAATATGAATTGGAACGTTGTATTCTCTTGCAAGTGTATTCGTACTTTCTAAAAGCTCTTTTGAACATGTATATGGCGCATGAGGCCCAAGTGCTCCCGTAATTCTCGAATTATTTAAGTTTTTAATTGTTTCAAGGGATTTTCTTGCAGTTTTTAATTCTTTTTCCCTTTTTTCTTCGTCAAATAAATCAATCATTCCGTATGCAATTGTTGATCGAATTCCTGTTTCGTCAACTGCTTTAATTATCGAATCGAGGAAAAAATACATATCATTAAATGCAGTTGTTCCGCTTTTAATCATTTCAACAGTTCCAAGAAGAGTTCCCGCGTAAACGATTTTTTCATTCAATTTTGATTCCATTGGCCAGATGTGTCCACTCAACCATTCCATTAAAGGGATATCGTCTGCAACTCCCCTGAAAAGAGACATTGGAACGTGAGTGTGTGTATTTACAAGTCCAGGAATTAAAACACAGTTTTTTCCATCGATTATTTCGGTTTCGTCTTTTGAAACTTCTGAAATTGAAATATTTCCAATTTTTTTAATAATATTTCCTTCAACAAGTAAATCCTGCTTTTTTCCATTTATAATTGCATCTTTTACTAAAATCATGAAAACCTACCTAAAATTTAAAGATTAGTTATAAATTATTTATTAAGTCCTAGTTCTTCGATTGTAACCAGAGGAACTAATTCAACATTATTTTGAGCTAAATTTTCTTTTGCGCCTTCTTGTCTATCAACAATTACGTAAATTTTTTTAACGTTTCCAGAAGCTGCCCTTATCTCATCCACTGCCTTTGAAACGCTTCCACCTGTTGTTGTAACGTCCTCCATTACAATTACATTATCGCCAGGATTTAATTCCCCTTCGATTTTATTTTTTGTTCCGTATTCTTTTGCCTTTTTTCTAATTATTAAAAGGTCTTTTTCTGTTTCTAAGGAAACTGCTGTTGCAATTGAAACTGACCCAAGTTCTACCCCTGCAATTTTTAAATTTTCAACATTTTCATTTGAAACATAATAATTTACAAGTTTTGCAGCTGCTTTTAAAACTTTCGGGTTTGTTGTAGCCTTTTTAATATCTACGTAATATTTACTCTGCTTTCCGGAGGCCAATGTAAAGTCACCAAACTTCACGCAATTTACATCTTTCAATAAACTTATCAATTCATTTTTTAAACTGAGTTCTTCCGCTGTTACCAAAAATATCACCTTATAATCCAAACAAAAAAGTAAAGTATAAATGCTATTTGAATATTATATTAAGGTAGTAGATATATCTTTTCTCAAAACAGTACATGGTGATTGAATGAGTGCCCCCAATAAATTAATAGCACTGTTTGTTTTAACAGCACTCTGCACTATACCAATAAATTACGGTATGGTTGTAGACGACCCCCTAATCGTAGTAAACAGCGAAAAAGTTGATAAAGAATACGCAGAGCTTTTAATGGATAAATACTACACTAAAAGAACTTTAGAAGTAAACTCTGATAATGAAATTGTTGTTACTGAAAACATAATATATAACGTTCCTGCACTTGATGAATTTGAAATTAATGACGGTAAAGGTAACTTATTAGTAGAATTTACAAAATCTGGCGAAACAGTTACATACAAAACCTTCGAATATGAAGAAGACCTCGAATCAGATGATGAAGGAGACGAAGTAACATTTATGGGAAAAACGTATAAACTGATAGAATACGATGAAGATGAAAAAATAGTTCTCGGAAATAAAGTTGAAGATACTGAAACTACCGAAGAATTTAGCTACGACGCATACACATTTAAAATAATCGGTAAAGACAGTACTGGAGAAATTTTAATGAGCGTTTACGAGGGCAACGATAGAATTGAAAATGTCAAAATGTATCCTGATGATACCTACTTTGTAGAGGGCTCAACAGTTTCGATTTATTATGATGAATATCTTGAAAATGGAAATACACCGTATTTTTTCTTTGAAATCTATGATTCCCTCGAACTTGAAGATGGAGAAACTATATCAGGATACAATGACTTCGATACGGACCTCGATGGCAAAACAATAACTTTAGAATACGAAAGTCCTAAAAGTTTATCAAAAAACTTTGAATTATTAAATTATAACGTGGAACTTACAGATGTAGGTGAAGAAGATTTAACAGTATTTTTTACAGTCACACAGAATTTAAACTACGAATTTGATATGGATGAAGGTACAAAATACTTCGGAAATAACATATTTGCCGTAAAATTAGAAAACGACGAAGATGATGACTGGGATGATGAACTATATCTTTACAAAAATAATAAAAAATATAGTGAAATTGTCGATTACCAAGGTTCAGTCCAGTTAGTTGACCAGGATGATCTTTTAAGTGCTTCATCAGACTTAATTTTAATTGGTGGACCTCTTTCAAACAAAGTTACAGAAAGCATCCAAGATAGTTTAAATGTTGAAGTTTCAAATGACTATCCCGGAGAAGGAAAAGGAGTAATTCAAACTATTACCAATCCAGATAACTCAGAAAGTACAATTCTCGTTCTTGCAGGATCTGATAGGGATGGAACAAAAGCCTGTGTTTTAGCACTTAATCAAGGTCTTTATTCTGGATCTGGCAATTTAGTTGTGAAATTAACTGGTGACGATAGCGTGAGTGTTATCTAATCCAAAAACCTAACGGTTTCTTGACTTCCCTTAACATAACTATTATTTTTTATTCTTTCTTAAATAAATCTCAAAAGAAAGATTTCGCGGTGGTTTTATGAAAAAAATCGATTTTGATACAATTTCTGCAATTATTTTAGAAGAATTTAAAACCTATACTGGAGAAGAAATTGAACCTCTCTGGGCATTTAAAACATTTGATGTTCAAAAAGATAGCATTGTTGGATTTATTGGTCCAATGAATGTTAAAATAGAAAATATGAAAGATTTAAAAGATGTTAAAGAAGAAAAAGATATAGAAACTCCGATACAATCATCAGAAGCCATCAACTTTATTGTCGAACATTTTGATAATCCGGATTTGAAAATGACTTATTTAAGACAGCGGATTCTCGTATCAATTGCAAAAGACATAATTGAAAATAAATCCAATTTAAAACTGAAAAAATCTGGAGACGACCTTTATTTTAACGAAAAAAAGTTATCTGTATGTATTGCATGTAGGGGAATTAGTTCTGGAAAAATCCACCTTGGAATAAATGTAAAAAGTGATGGTGTTCCACCCCACGTTTCTGCAGTTGGGTTGAATGATATTGGAATTGAAAATGCTTTTGAAGTTATGGAAGAAATTGCCAAAGAATATGCAAAAGAAATGTCAAAAATTGAAAAAGATATTCGAAAAACGCTTCCTTTGTTTTAATTTAAATTTGATTGTTTTTATTTTTTGTATTTTGAACCCTGTTTTGAATTTCTTCTTGCGAGCTCTTTTGAAACTTCATTTAAGATTCTGAGTCTCTTTAAAGACCATTCCGGAGATATTTTTATTTCATCAGGTACTTTATCTTTTGAAACTCTCTGAATAATTACATAAGGGGATAAATGTTCTAAAAAATCTGCAACTAAATGAATATACTGTTTTTCATCAAGTGATTTGTATTCCCCTTTCCAGTATATTTTTTCGAGTTCCGTATTTTCAATAACCACTAACGGGTATATTTTTAGTGCATCTATTTCTAAATCAGATAAAACTTTTGCTGTTTCCATCATCATATCCCAATTCTCATTTGGAAGCGCCAAAATAATATGTCCGCACACCAAAATCCCCCTTTTTTTACATTCTATAACAGCTCGCCTTATATCATCTGAAGAATGTTTTCTATTTAAAAAATCAAGAGTTTTATCATGCATAGTCTGGACTCCAAGATCTATCCAGATTTCATATCCCTGTTTTACATAATTTTCTAAAATATCGAGTTTTTCGTCTTCGAGACAGTCAGGTCTTGTTCCAATTGAAATTCCAATAACATCTTCAAAAGAAAGTGCAAAATCCCAAAGTTCTTTTAGTTTTTCAGGCGTTCCGTGAGTATTGGTTCCAGGGTAAAAATAAACATAAAATTTTCCAATTCCCTTTTCCTTATTTTGTTTTATCTGGGCCTCAATCTGATCTTTTAACGAATATTTAACATTGCAATATTCAACACTTATCGAACGACCCATTTTTGGACAGAAAATACATCCCCTTGTATCGATTGTACCATCTTTATTTGGGCACGAAAATCCTGCATCAACTGGAACTTTGAATGTTTTATAATCTCTTTCTCTTTTCATGTAAAGTCCGTACTGGGCTATTAAAAAACCCTCTTCGTAAATTCTATCTACAATATTTTTATCTATTGAACCACTACTATTTCTGTAGATTTGAGCGCCCGTGTTCATGAAACCACCGAAAACTAAATTATAGGATATATTAAATAATTGGTGTTTATATTGTTATATGTTTATAAGGGTGAAAATTATGGAACTTCACAATGATGAGAAAAGATTATTAAAAGCATTTCAGGACTCGAATAAAAAAATAATGAATTTAGAAGAGCTTTCAGAATATATTGAAAAAGAAAAAGTCATGAGAGCAGCGTTTTGGCTTTCTGGACGAGATTTTCTTGAAATTATTGAAAATAAAACCAGAGTGTGTGAATTAACCGAACTTGGTAAAAATTCCCTAGATTCTGAAATTCCTGAGAGAAAAGTTGCAAATTATATCAAAGAAAATAATTTAGAATCAATCCCAATAAAAGACCTTTCAAAAATTTTAGAAAAGGATGAAACAGGGGCCGCACTTGGTAATTTAAAGAAAAAGGAATTAGTTACAATCGATAAAGGAAATATCGTATTTAAAAATTTAGATTACAAAGATAATGAAGAAGAAGTATTGAAAAAAGTTTCAGAAGATTTCAATTTATCAAATTATTCTGAAGATGAAGTTAAAATAATTGAAAACCTGAAAAAAAGAGGTTTTTTAAAAATAAACGAAGTAGTCGATAGAAGTTTTGAACTTAAAAGTGCAGGAATTGATTTTATTAAAAATCCAATCGAAATAAAAGAAGAAATCACCCAGCTTACAAGAGAAATGATTGTAAGTGGAAAATGGAATGACTATACAATTAGGCCATATGATGCAAAAATTCCAACTGAAGAAATTTATCCTGTAAAAGCGCACCCGATGTCAAAAATAATTCAGGAAGTGAATGAAGTTTTGATATCAATGGGTTTTAAAGAAGTAAAAAGCCAGATTGTCCAAACGGAATTTTGGAACTTTGATACCTTGTTTGAACCTCAAGACCACCCTGCAAGAGATATGCAAGATACATTCTTTGTAAAATACCCAAACACAGGCATTGTTCCAAAAGATCTGCTTGAAAAGGTAAAAGGAATTCACGAATGTGGAACCATTGGCAGCGAAAAAATTTCAAAGGGCTGGTGCTACAAATTTGATGAAAAAGTTTCTGAAAGAACAGTTTTAAGAACCCACACGACTGTTTCATCAATAAAATATCTAGCGTCACTTTCTGAAACTGAAAGAGAAAACCCTCAAAAAGTATTCTGTATCGATAGAGTATTTAGAAACGAAACAATCGACTACAAACACTTGCCTGAATTTTATCAGTGCGAAGGAATCGTAATGGCAGAGGATGTTAACTTTGACAACCTTGTTGGAGTTTTAAAAGAATTTTTGAGAAAATTAGGATTTGAAAAAGTAAGAATAAGGCCTGCATACTTCCCATTTACGGAACCTTCGCTTGAAGCTGAAGTTTACATGGAAGGGAAAGGCTGGCTTGAACTTTTAGGTGCGGGAGTATTCAGACCTGAGGTTTTAGAGCCCTTTGGAATTAAAAAACCAGTTCTTGCATGGGGAATTGGGCTAAGCAGGCTTGCAATGTTAAGACTTGGCCTTACAGATATTCGTGAACTTCACAAAAACGACATAGAATGGCTTAAAAAAACTGCAGTTAGTGAAAAATAGTTATAATATTTTAAGAGGATCTCCATGAATATAGAAAAAACAATTAAATGTGCTTATGATGAATCCATAAACAATGCACGCTTTGGAGATAAATTTGAAGAAATTGAAGCCATACAAAGCACCATCAAAAGTGCAAAAAGCGTTGTTGTTGCAACGCGAAATGAAAAGAAATTTAAAGTAGTATCCGATATTATCTCAAAGATTACAGATGCAGATATATCAATGATTGAAATTCCAACAAATTCTGCAGATTTAACCAGAATGCCTGCATTAAACAAGGGACTAATTGCTGTAGATTCTTCAAATGCAGACATTGTAGTATCAAGAGGAAGGCTTGGAATTCCAGGTTCTGGATCTCTTCTTATTATCCTGGATAAAAAGGGAAGAATTTTAACAGGATCTGTTTCCCCTTCATCTATTATTCATAAAAATCCGATAGAAAAAACAGTCGAGTTGGAATTAATTAATGCTCTTGAAAGAATCGGTATTATGGTGAAAAAATGAATTACGGAATTACCGAAAGCGTAAAAACCACTAGATCAAAAATAAAGATAAAAGATATTGTTTCAGATGTTGTTGAAAAAAAGGCAAATGCAATTAAATACTTCTTAGAAGGAGAAGAGTTTAAAAAGGCCATTGTTTTCGGTGCTTATCTTTCAGGAAGTTATATTGCATACACCCTTTTAAAAGACTGTGATGAAGTAATTATTGTTGATATCCAGCCCCATTTAAAAGATATATTGATTAACGAAGGAATAAAATTTATGGACTTAAACAAATTACAGCTTGAATTGAGAAACGGAAATTCAATAAATCCAGATTTAGTAATTGATTTAACCGGACTTGGAGGATTATCTCCAGATTTACTTTCAAAATTCAATCCAAAAGTATTGATCGTTGAAGATCCAAAAGGAAACCACGATAAAGGAATCTCAAAAATAGACAATACCAATAAAAGACTCTGTGTTGGAACTAAAAAGGGAATTCTAAAAACTTACAGGTCATCTAAATTTTCAAAAACTTCTGGAACCATGACACTTGTTGTCGATATAATTATGGATTCTTGCAGGGAAATTAATGAAATAGATGGTGTTTTGTACACGATTCCAAATTTAAAATACTTTGAAGGAACCGTTTTCCATGAAAAAAACGTAAAAAAGTTTTTAACTGAATTGAACATGCCTGCAATAACAGTAAGCTCGATAGACCACGTCGAATACGAACTTGAAGAAACACTTTCCAAAAATATTTCAAGAGTAAACTCTTTTGTAAAAGAAATTTAATTCTTTTTTAAATCTTTGACACAACAATTTCTAGCGCTTCCATAAATGCATTTTTTTCTGCAATGATAACTGCAACCGGAATTCTTACAACCTTTTCAATGCTCGTACTTACAATTGGGGCACAAACTATTGCTTTTACACCCTCTCTTTCTGCATATATTGCCGAAACTATACATTCTTCGAGCGTGCTTGCAGGGTATTCTTTTAAAAGATAGGTTTTTCCATTTACTGCTATCCTTTTTGTGCTTATTTTATTAAGTGATGGCCTTGCTGCAATCAGGGCTATTTTATCTTCCGAAGAATCTTCTTCTTCAAAGCTTTTTACAGTATTTATAATTTTTTTAAGAGTTGATACTCGAAAATCCTTTTCATTCGTGATTTTATAAAGTGTACTGTAAGGTATATCAGATATTTCAGAAAATTCCTTTAATGGAACATCCAGTTCAAGAAGAACCTTTTTAAATTCATCCGTAAACTTATCTGAACCCACACTCAATAAAAGTCGTTCATGCGCCCGCATAGGTCCCACCTAAAAAATAAAAAAGAAAAATTTTTAAAATTATACTATGTAATCAATTCCAAGGGATCCTTTGGACCTATTGGCCGAACTTGGAATTATTTTTTGAGGGGATCTTCCACCGCCAATTATATTTGGAGATCTAACTCCTGTAATGATTGCCATTACTCTTATTGCACCATCCATTGAAGGATCAAGTCTTGCACCCCAGATAACGTTAGCATTTATATCCATGCTGCTTGTGATTCCTTCACCGATTCTGTTAGCTTCACCAAGAGTTAAATCGGGGCCACCCGTTATGTGTATTAACGCACCGGTTGCTCCTTTGTAGTCGATATCTAAAAGTGGGCACTGTAATGTGTCTTTTACAACTTTGTCTACCCTGTCACCTTTGGTATCAAAGTCAACTTCACCAACACCAATCATTGCGACCCCACCGTTTGTCATAACCGCTTTGACATCTGCGTAGTCAATATTAATCAAGCTCTTTAATGAAATTGTTTCAGTAATTCCTTTGACCGCTTGAGCAATGATTTCATCAGCTACCCTGAAAGCCTCGTTCATAGGTAAGTTTGGAACAAAATCAACAAGTCTGTTGTTGTCAATTACGATAACAGTATCACAGCTTTCGGTAAGTCTTCTGAGACCTTCATCAGCTTTTTTAAGTCTTGCTCTTTCAATTTTGAATGGATAAGTTACAACTCCGATAACTACAGCACCATTTTCTTTTGCAATTTCAGCTACAACTGGAGCGGAACCCGTACCTGTTCCACCACCCATTCCTGCTGAAACGAATATTAAATCTGCACTTTTTATAACATCTTCAAGAACGTTTTTAGCTAGTTCAGCGGATTTTTTTCCGATTTCTGGATATCCACCTGCACCGAGACCTCTTGTAAGGGTTGAACCAATTAATATTTTTTTGTCAGCATTTATGTGCTCTAAATGCTGTTTATCCGTGTTAATTGCAATGGTTTCCGCACCCTCAATACCAATCTCACTTAACCTGTGAATTGTATTGTTTCCAGCACCACCACATCCAACAACAAGAATTTTTGCATTTCCAAAATCGTCTTTTGACATTTGGGTATTGTAAAGTTCATCATTATTTTTGGCCAAAGCTTCTTTAACAAGTCTCATATTAATCCTCCAAAGCGGTGAAGATGGTTGTGTAAATTACTTTTAGTATATTAACAGTCAAAAAATTGTTTTTACTAAATATATACCCTCTTTTATGCTATATAATAGTTTTTATATGGTTTTTACATCCCTCTCATTATTAATATTATTAAATATTATCGTAAGGTATATAAACCTAAACACTTAAACCTTGATGTGGCTAGGCTGGGAAGTTAGGCGTTTCCTGTAACTCGAAATCGCCTTTGCGAGAGCCGAAAACTTGAGGGCGGTTTTAAATTCTGTCATTCATTCTCAAGTTTTGTGTAGACATTTCGTCCTTTGGGGTAAGATGGAGGAGGAACCTTTTTTGGAAGAAAAAGACAAACCTCCCTTATCTTTCGAACCCCGTCAGGCCCGGAAGGGAGCAGCGGTAGAGAGAACTTCAACGCTCAGAGGGTTGCGGAATCGAGCAGGACTTGGGGTAAAATGGGTTTCAGGGTTTATTACCCACCTCAAGGAAGCCACTTTTATTTTAAGAGATTTTTATAATTATTCAATTTTTCAAGTTTTTTTAAGGTACACAATGATTATCGGACTCATTTCAGATACGCACATTCCAGAAAGAGCTAAAAAACTTCCAAAAGAAATTTTTGAACATTTTTCAGATGTAGATTTGATAATACACTGCGGTGATGTAACGTCTGAATCTGTTTTAAAAGATTTAGAAAAAATTAGTAAAATTTCAGTTGTTTCTGGCAATATGGATTCTATGAATTATCCAAAAGAACGTGAATTAATCATTGAAAACTTTAAAATAGGAATAATACATGGAAACCAGATCCATCCAAGAGGCGATACTTTAAAAATGAAATATCTGTGCCTTGAAAAAAATTGGGATATTTTAATTTCTGGACATACTCACGTTCCAATGATCAAAGAAATAACTGTTGAAAATAAAAAAATACTGCTTTTAAATCCTGGAAGCCCAACTGTTCCACGATATCCGTTAAAAACCATTATGAAATTAAAAATAGAAGATAAAAAAGTTGATGCAGAGTTAATTCCCATAAAATAAAAAAATAAATTTATTTTCTTGAAGTTAATTTCTTAAGTTTTGAAACAAGTTCCGCTCTTTTGTTTTCAATTGTATTTTCGTAGTAATCGAGTGCCTTTGTAGGGCATACTTCAAGGCATATCTCACTGCCTCTTTCAATACAACCATCACATTTTACTGCAACTTTTGTGCATTTATCAATTTGTATTGCTCCAACAGGGCATACTTCAGCACATAATGCACATCCAATACATTTTTCAGGTTCTATTATAACCTTATCGTCTATTTTTTTGATTGCATCTTCAGGACATGCATTAAGACATGGCGCGTCTTCACAATGCATGCATCTAATTGGAATTCCATCAAACACATGAATTGCATTTATAGGACATGCCCTTTCACACTTTTTGCAATCTACGCATAAGTCAATATTTGGCATTACCTTCATAACTTCACCAGATTATTTTAAGGATTACATCTTGATGATGCAGTAACTAAAGAAAGAAGTCCTTTTTTATTTTTGGATTTTCCTTTAGGACCTAAAACTGTTAAATTTTCAATATTTTTCAATTTCTTATCCATTACTAATTCATCAACATTTACAACTTCGAGACATCTTTTACTGCATGCTTTAACACATGCCTGTTCATCTCTACCATAACACAAATCGCACTTGTGTGCAGTCTTTCCGCTGATATATATTGCACCAAAAGGACATGCCATTGCACAGAGTCCACATCCAATGCAGGATTCTTTATCGAGGTAAATTACGCCATCTTTTGATTCGATGGCAGAAACAGGACATACTTCCATGCATGGTGATGAGGTACAGTGCTGGCATACTACTGGCAAGTATCTTCCTTCGTGCTCCCAAATGCTGATTCCACTAACTTCGTGAACTTCAGAACATGCTTTAACACAATCCCCGCAGTTATCACAAGCTTCGTTAACCATCATTACTTTCTTCATGATCGCACCTTAAAAAATATATTATTAAAGACCGTATTCGTCGCATTTCATGTCGATGGTCTTTTGAATTACTGAAATATCTTCGGGTTTTAAGTGTCTATATCTTTTCTGAACTTTTAAATATTCTTCAATTGGTTTTCTTTTCAATGGCCTGTAGTTTAACTTAAATTCGCCATTTTCAATCTCGAAAAGTGGCCAAACACCAGTTTCAACTGCAAGTCTGCCCATTTCAATTGTGTTTTCAGCAGGGTATCCCCAACCGGTAGTACACGGCTGAAGTACCTGTATAAATGCTGGACCATTTACTTCACATGCTTTTTTAACTTTCTTCATGAAGTCTTCTGGGTAGCTTATTGATGCTGTTGCAACGTAAGGAATTCCGTGAGCAGCCATGATCATTGGCATGTCTTTTTTAGGTCTGTTTTCTCCACGGATATGGCTTCCAGCAGGCGAAGTCGTTGTTGAAGCCATGAACGGTGTTGAACCACTTCTTTGAACCCCCGTGTTCATGTAAGCTTCGTTATCATACATTATGTAGACCATATCGTGTCCCCTTTCCATTGCACCACTGAGTGCTTGAAAGCCGATATCTGCAGTACCGCCGTCACCACCAAATGCAATGACGTTTACTTTTTCTTCACCGTATTTTCCTTTCTTTCTTTTTAAAGCAGCCACAGCTCCTTCAATACCGCTTGCTACTGCAGCAGCATTTTCAAATGCAACGTGAACCCAAGGAACTCTCCACGCAGTTTCAGGATAGGGCGTTGTCATAACCTCAAGACAGCCTGTAGCATTTGCAACGATGGTATTTTTTCCAGCAGCTTTTAAAGCGAGTCTTGCGACAATTGCTGCACCACAACCTGCACAGCCCCTGTGTCCTGGAGCAAATAATTCTTCTCTTGGAAATTGGCTTCCAGTCATAATATCACCAAATAAATTATTCTTCCTTCAATCCGACCCAGTTTGTTTTTCCGTCTTCAGATGTTTCTACATCCGCATAAATTCCTAAAATATCTTCAGAAGTAATATCTCTTCCACCAAGACCAACGATATAGTTTACAGTCTTTTTATCCTTTAAATGGGATGCAACATCCGCATAAATTGCACCTTTGTTCATACCAAGGCTTATGCTTTTATCAAGAATTGCAACATTCTTAGCATTTTTAAGTGCATCTTTAATCATTTCAACAGGAAGTGGTCTGTAGCATCTTATTTTTAATAAACCGATTTCTACGCCTTCTTTTTTCTTAAGGTCGATCATATCTTTTATTGTTCCACAAATTGAACCCATTGCAATAATTACGTTTTCTGCTTTTTCCAAATTGTAACTTTCAATAAGCCCGTTTCCGTAAGCTCTGTTGAATTTTTCTGCAAAAGCATCGTGAACATCTGCAATAACTTTTTCAGCGTTTCTCATTGCAGTTTCTATTGCATATCTGGTTTCCATGTAGTAGTTTGGATCACCAAGCGCACCTTGTGTCATTGGTTTTTTAGGGTCCAAGTATGCATGTTTTGGTTCATAAGTTCCGATAAAATCGAGTACAGTTTCCCGTTTTGGAAGAGTAACTGGTTCTACAGTGTGTGTTAAAATAAAACCGTCTAAATTTACCATAACTGGAAGAAGAACTTTTTCATCTTCTGCAATTTTAAATGCCTGGATAACCAAATCTAAAACTTCCTGATTATCTTCAGCATATAGTTGAATCCATCCAGTATCTCTTTGAGATAAACTGTCTTGCTGGTCATTCCAAATATTGATTGGTGCAGATAATGCCCTGTTTGCATTCATCATTACAACTGGAACCCTCATTCCTGCTGCTGCAAATAAAACTTCGTGCATTAATGCTAAACCTTGTGATGATGTTGCAGTAAATGTTCTTGCACCCGTTGCACTTGCCGCAATACTTGCACTCATTGCAGAATGCTCACTTTCTACTTTGATATATTCTGCATCTAATTCACCATTAGCTACAAAATCTGCAAGCTTTTCTACACATGTGGTCTGCGGCGTAATTGGATATGCTGCAATAACATCTACATCTGCAAGTTTTGCAGCTTCGGCAGCTGCAGAAGTTCCTGTGATAACCTTAACTTCAGACATGATATCCTCCTTAAATCAGTGTTATTTTTCTTCCCTTTCTGTTTTTATCGCTTTTACAGGGCATTCTTTCTCGCAAATGAGACATCCTTTACAGTAATCGTAATCGATTTCGAATTTTCCGTCTTTTTCTTGTATACATCCTTCAGGACAGAAAATGTAACAATTTTCACATTTTACACATTTATCTTGGTCTAAAACTGGTTTGAATACTCTCCAGCTTCCAGTTTTATTATTTGCTGAACTTCCAGGTTCATAAATAATCGTTCCTGTGTTTACCATATAATCACCTTAATTACAGACCTTTTGTTAGATTGTATGCTTTTTCAGCCGCTTCTGCATTTTTAGGTCCTAATTTACCAGGAAATGTTTCTAAAATTGCTTTTTTAAGGGATTCAATAGTAACTTCTCCAGTAATTCCAGCAAAAGCCCCACAAAGCGTCGTGTTTACGATAGGAACTCCAAGAACTTCTAATGCGATTCCTGTAGCATCTATTGTTTGAACATCGTAACCATTAAGTTTTATGTCTTTTAATGTGTTTATCAATATTTTTCCACCATTTTTGAGCCCACTTGTAACATCTACTGAATCCATCAGTGTTGGATCCTGTACAATTACATAATCTGGTTCATAAATCTGGCTTCTCAATCTTATTTTCTCATCGTCAATTCTTGTAAATGCCATTACGGGAGCCCCTCTTCTTTCCACACCAAAGAATGGAAAAGCCTGGCAGGACTTACCGTCGTAGAATGCAGCTTTAGCAAGAATTTGAGCAGCCGTTACTGCACCCTGTCCCCCTCTTCCGTGGAATCTAACTTCTATCATTAATTCACCTCAAATGACCTCTGCAATGAAACCAAATTCATAATCATCATGATTAATCGTTACAATTATTATTATATAAATGTTTTCACTATCCACCTATCGTCGAATAAATTCCTAAAAATATACTAAAATATTACGTTATTTAACGTTTTAATTTTTCTAAATTTTTATGAGTATATAGTTATGTATAAATGTGTTAATCGTGAAAATGAATTAAAATGGAATATAAAAAAGTTGATTTTGTGATTAAATGACAGAAATTGATAATATTATTACTGACGAAAAAATAGCTAATTATTTTGAAAGAACCAAAGAAGCAATATCGATTATAAAAAACGGATTACCTCCTGAAAAAAGTCTTCTGTCAGATGTAGCTTCCGACTTTTTGGTAATGATCGATTGCTATTTTGAAGATGCAAAAACATTTATAGATAAAGGGGATTATATAAATGCATTCGCTTCGTTGAATTATGCTTACGGCTGGATTGATGCCGGAGCACGGCTCGGAATTTTTAATGTAGGAGACGACGACGTGAGATTTACACTAGCAAAATAGCGAGATTTCGGTGAGATAACATGGGAAATTACCACGTAACATTACAGGCTTCATACATTGCGAAAAATGTTGAAGACGTAGAAGATGCAATAGGGGTTGCAATATCCCAAATTGGAAAACTATTAAACAAAGGAAGCTTAGATTACGTAGACATTGACGTTGGACTTACCATATGTCCAAAATGTGGTGAACCAATTGATTGTGTACTTGTGGTTGCAAAAACTGCAATTGTAGGTATTTTACTTTCGATGAAAGTTTTTAATGCAGAAAGTCCTGAACACGCAGTAAGGATTGCAAAATCATCAATCGGAAGGGCTTTAAAAGATATCCCGTTAGAAGACGTGGATGTTGTAGAAATCTAATTTTTTTCTTTTTTTAAGTTTAAAATAATTTTTTGGTGCAAATTTAATTTTTAACGTGTATTACTCTTTTTTTGTTGATTATAATGATCAATTATGACATTTTTTTCAGAAAGTTATATAAATTAGGCCCTCATTAGTACATTATAGTACGTAAATTAAGATATAATATTCATAAAATAGGAATAAAAAATAGAACATTGGAACTGGTGAGTTATGAAATCATTATATATATTAATTATAACACTACTCAGCCCACTTGCAAACGTTGTGGATATTGAAGACGAATATCAAATTACTGACATTTTATCTGTTGGGGCATACCCTGATCTACCGCCATATACTTACGAAGAAAACGGTGAATTGAGAGGGTTTGAGATTGATTTAATAAATGAAATAGCGAAAAGAATGGAATTAACTCCTGAATTTATAGTTTATAACCATACCAACGAACCCTATGAAGCAGTGAAAAACAAAAAAATAGACTGTGCAATATCTTCAAATTTTTTATCTCCGAAAAATGACGACATAGAATATTCAAGAACTTATCTTAGCACATATGAAGTTATAATGTGTGAAAAAAGCCAAAAATACTTCAGACTCGAAGATTTAAAAGATAAAAAAATAGGAGTACTCAAAAATTCTGAAGCTGAAGAAAAAGCAAAATATCTGCTTAGAAGTATGAATTTTGAAATAGTAACTTACGATAATCTAGAGGATATCGAAAATGATCTCACATCTGGAAATATAGATGCTGCAATTTCAGATAAACACCACTTAAATTATATTCAAAAAGAAAATGATTCGTTAAAATTCGTTCAAGAACTAGATATTAAGTACATAAGTATCGCAATAAATTCCAAAAATCCAGAATTAACTGAAAAAATCGATGAAATTCTTCTAGAAATGGAAGAAGATGGAACGTATCATGAAATATACGATAAATGGTTTGGAGATTTAGAAAAATCTCTATAATTTAATTATTTTAGATATATAGGGAAAATCATAATTAGAGGGGAGATACCATGATTAACGATATAATGGAATATTCAGTTGTAAAAAATACTAAAATATCATCTGAATTTTTAAGCTACACTCAAAATTTCTCTAAAATCATGAATTCAGACTTTAAAACGGTCGATCCAATGCTTTATCTTGATTTGGTAATGGATACCATGCATATGTTTAGAATCCTTGAAAACGAACTTGATTCTATCTCGCTATTAAATAGTGAAAAAAACATTTTGGAATTATTTAAATATTACAAAAAATGGACATATTTAAAACCTCATGATGAACATTATACGATGTTTGCCACATTAAAATCAGAAAAATTTGGAATCAAATATTTACTTTTAAAACCGTCAGAATTAAAAATGTTTGAAAATAATTTTGAAATCGTTTATTCAGCAATGTTACCTAATAAAACTTCAATAAAGTCGATATATCGAATATTTATGAAAGTAGCGAACAAACTATCAACAACTAAAAATCAATAAAAAAAATAATTTAATAATTTTTTTCAAATTCAATCATTGCACTGAGTACTTTTTCATCTTCAAGCGGCGCCCCTTGGATTTGTAGCCCTACTGGAACCCCGCTAATATTTCCACATCTAACAACGCCTGAACATATTCCACAGATGTTTGTTGGAACCGTTAAAACGTCATATGCGTACATTTCCATTGGTGATAAGTTTTCACCGAGTTTGTGTGGGAGTTTTGGTACAGTTGGGCCAACTATCAAATCAGCACTGTTGAATAATCCAAGCATTTCTTTCTTCATTGATTTTCTTGCCTGAAGTGCTTTTTTGTAGTATTTTCCACTGAATTCCTGTTCACTGATGTGTTTTCCAATCAATATCCGTCTTAAAACTTCTTCACCACAAGCTTCTTCGATGAATTCTCCGTACCGTCTTCCGTCGTATTTTCTTGTTGCAGAGAAGAATTCAACGTAGTTTATGAGATAGTAAGTTGGAAGAGCAAGATCAATATATTTGTAGCTTAAATCAACAATTTTACAGCCCATGTCTTTGAAAACTTCAATTCCTTTTTCAATTTCGTTTCTGATTTTTTCATCAGTTACATCCATGAATTCTTTTACGACACCGACTTTGTAATTTGAAATATCCTTTTTTTCGAATTTCGGTGTTTCGAGTGAAGTGCTGTCAGACCTATCAATACCTTTTATTGCGTTTGTTAAAACTAATGCATCTTCTGCATTTTTTGTTAATGGGCCAATCTGGTCAAAACTCATTGCAAGATCACACAAACCCTGTCTTGATACTACACCATAGGAAGGTTTGAATCCAACAATTCCACAGTGGCTTGCAGGGTTTCTGATACTGCCTCCAGTGTCACTTCCAATTGCCATGTCACAAAGATCTGCAGCAACTGCAGCAGCGCTTCCAGAGCTACTTCCACCAGGAATTCTATCCATTGCTGCCGGGTTTTTTGTTGGGCCAAAGTAAGAAGTTTCACCACTGCTTCCACTTGCAAACTCATCCATGTTCGTCATTCCGACAATAAGTGCCCCTTGGGATCTTAATTTTTTAACCACTGTTGCATCATAAGTTCCAATATAGTTATCAAGCGTTTTTGATGCACATGATATTTTGTAGCCTTTTACATTTATGTTGGATTTTACTGCAACTATTTTCCCATAAAGCGGTTTATTCTTAAGAGCGTCGTTTTTTTCCAGTTCTTCTGCTTCTTTTAGAACTTTCTCGCTGTTAACATCGATAAAAGCATTAACATCAGACTTCTCGATTTTTTCCAAGTAATCGGAAACTCTGTCAGTAATCATTTAAATCACCTAAATTACAAATCCTATAGATTTATCCATTTTACGTATAAAAAAGTATTGAGGCAAGATATCATTAAAACTCTAAATTAAAAATCACGTATTTGAATTAGCTCCTTAAAATATAGTATATAAAAAAAGAATTTAATTGATAATTATTTAATTTAAGCTTTTTTAAGTTCATTTTTCCTTATTTCGTTGAAAGCTTTTGTTTCGCTAACAACTACTCCGGAAAGTAATAATAAACCGATCAAGTTTGGAATTGCCATTGCACCGTTTAATGTATCTGCAATGTCCCATACAAGTGGTAAGCTTGCGGTTGCACCCCAGAAAGCAACTAAAACGAATGCAATTCTGTAGAGCCTAATTCCTTTTGTACCGATTAAATATTCGAAACATTTTTCACCGTAGTATGACCATCCAAGAACTGTTGAGTATGCGAAGAAGATCAAACCGATTGTAACAATCATTCCACCCATTGGCATCAATGCATCAAATGAAGCTGCGGTTAAAGTTGCACCCGTCAAGTCAGAAAGACCAGGGAATGCTTTTAAACCTGCGATTGTTAAAACTAATCCTGTAATTGAACATACAATAATTGTATCGAGGAATGTACCAGTCATTGAAACTAATGCCTGTCTTCCAGGGTGGTCTGTTTTAGCAGCTGCTGCTGCAATTGGTGCGGAACCAAGACCTGCTTCGTTTGAAAATACACCTCTTTTAACCCCCCACATGATTGCGGTACCGATTAATGCACCGAATCCTGCATCGAAGTTAAATGCTGAAGAAACGATTGTTACAAACGCTGGGATAACGTAGCCTAAGTTCATTAAAAGAATTGCTAATCCACCCAATATGTAAAATACGGCCATGAAAGGTACGATAATTCCTGTAGCTTTACCAATACTTTTAATACCGCCTAAAATAACTGCCGCAGTTAATAATGCGAGAACAAATCCTGTAACTAATGGATCAATACCGAAGTTTGAAGCCACTGCATCAGCAACTGAGTTCGTTTGAACCATGTTACCAATACCAAATGCAGCAAACGCACCGAAGAATGCAAATGCAACCCCTAAAATTTTTCCAAGTCCGTGGTTTGGAAGACCTTTTTCAAGGAAGTACATTGGACCTCCTGCCATTTCACCGTTGTCGTCAACGGTTCTGTATTTAATTGCAAGAACTGCTTCTGCATATTTTGTAGCCATTCCAAAGAATGCGGTGACCCACATCCAGAATATTGCTCCAGGTCCACCGAGAACGTATGCTGTTGCAACCCCTGCGATGTTTCCTGTACCGATTGTTGCTGCAAGCGCAGTCATCAGTGCCTGAAAGTGTGAGATGTCCCCTTCTGAGGTTTCGTCCTGATGTTTTGAAAATGCAAGTTTTAATGCGTATGGCAATGTATGGATTTGCATGAAACCCAATCTGAGTGTTAAAAAGATCCCGGTACCCAAAAGGAGTACAAGCATATAGGGACCCCAAACAAAACTGTTAACAACTGAAACAAGCGAAACAAAATCCACTATTTTCCACTCCGAGTTTTTTTAATTTTTAATGGTCAATCATTACAGATATACCTTTCAAGTTATGTGAAAGGTCATTTATATGAATTTTTATTTTGAATTCTGTGGTCACCGGCACTCATATTCCGGCAATATATAAATTATATAGATTACTATATAAATGTAACGGATTTAAATACTTGAATTTATAGATTGTTGGGACTAAAAAAAAGAATTATGGCAGGTATTTTCTTGGAACCCTACCTGCCACCATACATACGAGTTCATAATTTATGGTTCCCAATTTTTCTCCAAATTCTTCAATTGGGATTTTTTCGTTTTCCTGAGTTCCAAATATTGTAACAACGTCCCCCACTTGGACATTTTCAATATCTGAAACATCGATCATGCACTGATCCATACAGATTCTACCAATAACTGGAACTCTTGATCCGTGAATCAAGACGTATCCATCCTTTAACATTCTTGTAAATCCATCGGCATAGCCTATTGGCAGTGAAGCAATTTTTGAGGGTTTTTTGGTTTCAAATGTGCATCCATAACTTATTTTTGTGTTTTCTGGAACTTCTTTTACGTGAGTTATAAGTACCTTCAAACTCATTGCAGGTTTTAAATTAATTCGTTCTTTATGGACTAATTCTGAGGGGTAAAGTCCATAAAGGATAATTCCGGGCCTTACTAGATTGAGATGTGTTTCGGGGTGATCAATTATTGCAGCGCTATTTGATGCGTGTTTTATTGGAATAAAAATTTCATTTTCTTCAAGATTGTGTAAGAAATTCGTAAATCTTGAAAATTGCATTGTGGTATATGATTTATCGGAATTGTCGGCATCCGCAAAATGCGTGTAAATTCCTTCAATTTTGATATTTTTAAGTTCCATGATTTTTTTTATGGTTTCTATAGCTTCTTTTTTGGGCAGAAATCCAAGCCTTCCCATTCCAGTATCTACTTTGATATGGATTTTTGAATGTTTTCCTAATTTCTCAGCAATTTTTTGAATTGATTCTGCAGTTTCAAATGAATAAACTGTCAAAGTTATATCATTTTCAACCATTTTTTCAATTTCTTCTTCAGTGCAATAACCAAATACGAGTATAGGGCACGTTATTCCTGCATTTCTCAGTTCAAGAGCTTCGGTTGAACGTGCGACTGCAAGTCTATCGGCCCCATTTTCAAGACATACTTTTGAAACTTCGATTGCACCGTGCCCATAAGCGTTTGCCTTTACTACTGCCATTACCTGGGATTTGGGGTTTGTAATTCTTCTTATTTCTTGGATATTGTTTTTAATTGCGCTTAAATCAATTTCTGCCCAGATCGGATGTGAAACCATAAACTCCACCTTATAACTTGAAAAATGTTGCTTTTTAATGAATAAAAAATAAGATAATTATTCATTTATAGCTTTTTCCACAGGAGTGTATGGTAAATCGTGTGCTTTTGCAACTGCTTCGTAAGTTACTTTTCCGTTGATTGTGTTTAATCCTTTTAATAAAGCAGGGTTTTCAATTAATGCTTGTTTGTATCCTTTGTTTGCGATCTGTAATGCGTAAGAGAGTGTAACGTTTGTTAACGCGAACGTTGAGGTTCTTGCAACTGCTCCAGGGATGTTTGCAACTGCGTAGTGAATAACTCCGTATTTTTCGTAAGTTGGGTTGTCGTGGGTTGTGATTCTGTCAATTGTTTCGATTGATCCACCTTGGTCGATTGCAACATCAACAATTACTGAACCTGGCTGCATTGTTTTAACCATTTCTTCTGAAACTAATTTTGGAGCTTTTGCACCAGGGATTAAAACACATCCTACGAGTAAATCTGCTTTTTTAACTGCTTTTGAAATGTTGAAGCTGTTTGACATCAAAGTTGTGATTTTGTTTCCAAAGAGTTCGTCTAAGTATGCGAGTCTTCTTGTGTTAACATCTAAAATTGTTACTTTTGCACCCATTCCGATTGCAATTTTTGCAGCGTTTGTACCAACGATTCCTCCACCAACAATTACAACTTCAGCAGGCTCTACTCCAGGAACACCACCTAATAAAACACCTTTACCGCCTTCTTGTTTTTCCAAGAATTGTGCACCGAGTTGGATTGACATTCTTCCTGCAACTTCACTCATTGGAGTTAAAAGAGGTAAGCTTCTGTCATCGAGCTGAACTGTTTCGTATGCAATTCCTGTGATTTTTTTGTCGAGAAGTGCTTTTGTGAGCTGTGGTTCTGGTGCCAAGTGCAAGTATGTGAATAATATTTGTCCTTCTTTGAAAAGTTCAAATTCTGATTCGAGTGGTTCTTTAACTTTAATTATCATTTCTGCAATGTCGAATACTTCTTTTGCAGTTTCCAATATTTCAGCACCTGCAGATACATACTCTTCATCAGTAATTGCGCTTCCAAGACCTGCAGCTTTTTCGATGTATACTTTGTGTCCGGCTAAAACGAAAGCCTCTACACCCGCTGGTGTGATAGCTACCCTGTTTTCATTGTTTTTGATTTCTTTTGGTACTCCAATTAGCATGTCAATCCCTCGTTATCTCTACTTTTTACATTTTTTTCATAAGTTACTGCCACCTAATACGGCAACATCGTATTTATCCCTTTCATGCGATTTTCGACTTCATTTATATACTCAAGAGTTAGAATGTAATAATCGGGCATTAGTTGTTCCAAAATACCACACATCCATTTTTTATAATAGAGCCCTATTATAAGAAAATTATGATAAATTTATCAGAAATTATTAAAAAAATGTAAAAATTTTATTATGCAAGAACAACTTATACAATAAAAGAGATAATATAATCCAATCAAACTAAAAATGGAAAAAATTATGATAATTTCGATAATCGGCGGAACTGACGGGCTTGGAAAATGGTTTGCGTCATTTCTTAAAAACAAAGGCTACGATGTAATCGTATCTGGAAGAGATTTGATAAAAGGAAAAGATGTTGAAGAAGAACTTGGTGTAAAATATATAAATGACAACATCGATGCTGCAAAAAAAGGAGATATCGTAATAATTTCTGTTCCAATAAATGTAACTGAAAACGTGATTAAAGAAGTTGCTCCGCATGTAAAAGTAGGTTCACTTTTAATAGATATCACTTCGATAAAAGAAAGGCCTTCAGAATTGATGAAAGAGTTTTCAAAGAGTGGCGTATTTGTACTCCCAACACACCCAATGTTTGGGCCAGAAACTCCTTCGTTAAATCGGCAGGTTGTAATTCTCACACCAATTGAAAAGGAAAAAAATCCATTTTTTGAAAAAGTTAAGGAATTTTTGGAAAATGAAGGAGCAAAGGTAATTGTCGTTTCCCCAAAAGAACACGACAAAATCATGGGTGTGGTTCAGGGCTTAACTCATTTTGTATATATTTCACTTGGATCAACCTTAAAAGATCTTGGAATCGATATAAAAGAATCCAAAAACTTTGCATCGCCAATTTACGAACTCATGATAAATATTATTGCAAGGATAATCGGACAAAACCCGTACCTCTATGCAGATATCCAGATGCACAACCCGCAGATAAAAACTATTCATGATACATTCATCAAAAACTGCGAAAATATAAGTGAAATCGTCCAAAATAAAGATAGAGATAGTTTTGTAGAAAACATGAAAAATTCTGCAAAACATTTTGGAAATGAAACTAAAAGAGGACTTAACTGCTCTAACAAAGCAGTTTACGCAATTTCAAAAGAAACTGAAAAATTATTAAAATCTATTGGAAAAGAAATCGGTCTAAAACATATTTATTCTGAAAACGTGCACTATGGCATTTTAAAAGAAATTTACTCTGACAATATCGTTTTAAAACAGAACGAAAAGGAAGTAATTTTAAATATTTCAAACGTTTCATTGATGGAAAATAAGGAACTTGAAGATTGGAAAATTGAAAATTTAGAAAAATATTTCGTAGATATTTCAGTATTATTTAAAAAAGACATTGATTTAAGCATAATTCTTGAATTGCTAACCCATAAATTTGAAATTGAAGTAATTGACACATATTCTGGAGATAAAATTGATGAAAATGAATTAAGTGCAACTTTCAGGATAAATTCTTATGAAAAAGACGATTTGAAGACATTGGAAGAAATTTTCAATGAAATTATCAAAAATATCGGTGGAAAATTAAGATATTAATTTTACATATTGCCCGAAAATCCGAATACTTTTTTAAATATATTTAAATATATAAATATTGTTTTCCAAAAATAAAAAAGAAGGAAGGGGAATTACATCATTCCTGGCATTCCGCCCATGCCACCCATTCCGCCCATGTCGCCCATGTCAGGGCCTCCTCTTAATTTTTCTGCAGCAATTACATCGTCGATTCTGAGTAACATTTCTGTTGATTCAGCTGCTGATTGGATTGCTTGTGTTTTAACTCTTAATGGTTCAACAACACCGTTTGCACACATGTCTTCAACTTCTCCAGTGAATACGTTTAAACCTGCGCACTTGTTGCCGTTGCTTGCGTGTGCTGCTCTAACTCTAACGAGGATTTCGATTGCATCGAGTCCTGCGTTTTCAGCTAAGGTTCTTGGGATTACTTCTAAAGCATCCGCGAATGCTCTAACTGCGAGTTGTTCTCTTCCGCTGATTCCTTCTGCGTATTCTCTTAATTTCATGGATAATTCAACTTCTGTTGAACCTCCACCAGCTACGATTCTACCATCTTCGATCGTACAGCTTACTACACCAACAGCATCATCTACTGCTCTTGCAACTTCTTCGATTACATGTTCAGTTGTACCTCTGATGAGCATTGTAACTGCTTTAGGGTGTTTGCATTCTTCTACGAAGATCATTGAGTCTCCGGAGATTTTTCTTTCTTCAACGAGACCTGCATCACCCAAGTCTTGAGCTGATAAGTCTTTGATGTTTGTAATTACGTTAGCACCGGTAGCTTTAGCTAATTTTTCCATGTCGGATTTTTTAACTCTTCTTGCAGCTACGATTCCTTCTTTAGCTAAGTAGTGTTGTGCTAAGTCATCGATTCCTTTTTGGCAGAATAAAACGTTTGCACCGCTTGCTTTGATTTCAGCAACCATGTCTTTTAACATTTTTTCTTCTTGTTCGATGAATTCCATTAATTTTGCAGGGTCAGTGATTCTGATTTCTGCATCTGTTTCTGTTTCTTTGATTTCAATTGCACAGTTTAAGAGTGCAATTTTTGCGTCAACAACTTTTTTAGGCATTTGAGCGCTTACTCTTTCTTTGTCAACTAAAACACCTTTGATTAATTCGGTGTCGTCGATTGATGCGCCTGATTTTTTCTCAATTTTGATTAAGTCTTTGTCAACTTTTCCGTTTTCGTCAACTACTGCTGAAACTGCGTCAACGATGATGTCAGCTAATTGTTCTTTAGCTTTTTCAGCACCTTTTCCAGTAATTGAGGTCATTGCGATTTTTGTTAAAATTTCTTTGTCTTGAGCTCCAACTTCGCAAGCAATTGCTTTTAACAATTCTTGAGCTTTTGCTGCAGCCATTTGGTATCCTTTTACAACAATTGTTGGGTGTACATTTTGGTCCAATAATTCTTCAGCTTTTCTCAATAATTCACCAGCAACTACAACAGCTGTTGTTGTACCGTCGCCAACTTCTTTTTCCTGTGTTTTTGCAACTTCGATTAACATTTTAGCTGCAGGGTGTTCTACACTCATTTCTCTTAAGATTGTAACACCGTCGTTTGTAACAACAACGTCCCCTAAGTCGTCGACTAACATTTTGTCCATTCCTTTTGGACCGAGTGTTGATCTTACTGTTTCTGCGATGATTCTTCCCGCTAAGATGTTCATTCTTTGAGCATCTCTTCCCATGTATCTCTTCATGTTTTCAGGTAAAACTCCTGGTTGTGCCATAATTACACCTCTGTTTTAAAAATGTTGATTGGTAAAATGTACTGCTTCGGTATGTATATGACTATGAAGGTATATATAAAGATTTTGATTTAATTTTTCTAAATGATGTATAAAAGGGGTTATTCATGCAATATTTTAACTATACGTTCTATATCTTTATTTAACCATTCAACAATCTTTCCACAAAGTCTTAAATCTTCAAGAAGTATGGTTTTTTCAATATCCTCTTCGGAAACATTTCTAACTTTCTCTTTTTTGATTCCACTAATGAGTTTATATTCTCCAAGATATTTTTCAAAACCATTATCTGTCACGATATATTTTCCGCGATTAACCGAATAAGCCCTCATAAAACCACCAAAAACTAGTCTGTTGTAATATTGATTAAAACGTCTGCATCTGTGTGTTTAGATATAATTTCATTTAAATTATTTTTAATGTAAAAAGTATCGAAATTATTCCCCAAAAGTCCAAAAAACTTTTTTTTCTTTACATTTATATTACATATACATTTTAATTGATTTTTTTCATTATATATCTCCAAATCAAACGTATGCTGAACACTATTCAAATATCCATCTAAAAAATTACTGACTTCCCGAACCACGATTGACTTTTTAAATTCAATATCCTCTTCGGATTCAAAACACGATTCTACGAGCGAATCTATTTCCTCATCAGTTGGAGCTTTGATATTTAACTGTTTTAATAGACTTTCCCGATCAAATTCCTGTTTTATAACTTCTTTTTTAGGTTCGAGACCTATATCATGATAATTATTTGAAAAAAATTCCATGTCCTGTTCATTAAGTAAATATATGGAAACTTCAAATTCAGTTATATTACGGTATATTTTCTCATCAAAAACTTCCAAAGCGGATTTACCAGTATATCGCATCAATCCACTTTTTAAATAAGAAAACTTAGGTTCTTTATCATCATAAACCGTGTAAAATTCATCGATAGAATATCCTTTCAATATTTCTTTCGTGTCCCCGCAAAGTTTTTCAAATTCTCCAATACATACCTTAAAATCATCTAATCCAGTGTGATTTTTTAAAAAATACATCGAAATCATATTTTTTATTGCAAACGTTAAATATTCTCCAAGTGTGCTGAAATATTCTACCTCTTCTGGGGAGTATTTCAATTCATTCTGTAAAGTTTTATGCGCAATATCTAAAGCTGTATTTCTAAGTTCCTTGAATTTCGTTAGAATCTTGATTATCGACATTACAATTTTTAAATCAGATGCAAAAACCGGCTGTTGAAGTGCGATTATCTTTATACACTTTTTTTGAATTTCGTTAGATATGTCTTCTGCAGAAAGCAAAGAATCTATTGCAGCCTTTGCCTTTTCTTTATCGTTTGTTACATGTGCAAAAACAGCGTTATTTATCCCATTTGCAGTGATTTCTCCAATTCCGACAATAGAGCTGTCTATTTTTTCCATGTCTCGTAAAAATGATTTTCTTAACATACCACTACCTTTATTCATATTATATGAACATATATTCTAATAATTATACTTTTGTTCAATTAATATGTAAAGTTTTCGAAAAAATTGATGTGTATACGATTTAAATATTTGTTAAAAAGTAAAAAATGAAATGTAAAAAACAAAACACTTGACTCTAAAAAATAGAAATTATTTCTTTAATTCCAAATTTAATTCTTCAAACAGATTTTCCTGACCGATGTCAATTTTTCCATCGTTTGCAAGGTATAATGCAGGCAAAAAATTCTTTATAATTTCTTCTCTGGTCTTAAATTTATTCTGAAATGTAAATTTTCCGCCCGATTTTTTAAGTTCTAAAACCAAAAATTCCATGATATCCGAAATATCGTCTTCTTCAATCATCTCTTCGACGAGATTATACAGTGCAGTTGGCCTTACAACTTCTCGTTTTTTTCTTGGCTTTGTATCCTTAATTTTTTTAAGTTCCGTTTTAAGGGTACTGATCAAACCATCTAATGTCATGCTTTCGGGATTAACCTCTTTAGCTGTTTCTTTTTTAGGTTTTTCTACAGCTTCAGGCTCGGTATAATCGTCATCTCGATAATCATCTTCGTAAACTTCTTCCTCTTCTTCATTAAATGCATTTTCACATTCACCGTAGAGTACCTGCGATTTTAATCTTAAAAGAATTCCTGCAACTAAAACTACATCGGCAGATAGCCGTATATCAAATCTTCTAAGTTCTTTTATTGTTCCAAGGTATTCATCTGTTATTTCGGAAATGTTGATATTCCACGGATCAACATCCTTTTTTTCAATGCTTTCTTTAATGATCCTAACCCAGAGGTCAAACTCCATTTTATCATTCCTTGAATTTTAGACGAAGAAATATAATGCAACGAGGGGAATAAAGATTGCAGCCCAAATTAAGGAATTCCATCGCATAACCTTTGAGCCATCAAATGGATATATTGGAATCATATTGAAAAATGCTAAAAATATGTTTACGTAATATCCAAATCCTGCAATATCGATGTAATATCCTGAATAGTATATTGCAGGTATCGGAAGAACCATAAATAAAATTGCAAGTACAATATTTGTTAAAGGCCCTGCTATCGAAATTAAACCGTTTTCTTTTGTTGTTAGGTAATCTTTATGGATATACACAGCACCTGGTGCAATAAATGTAAATCCAAGAAGTACCTTTAAAAATAAAGCAATTCCAAGTCCCTCATACCAAGCCCTAAATTCACTCCATGCTCCAAAATGTCTTGCAACAGTCCTGTGTGCTAGTTCGTGAAAAATAAATGCAATTCCAACGGTAATTAATGCTGCAACATATTGCAAAAGAAATCCCAAATTAAACGATGGAAATCCTCTCGGCCAGACCACTACGAGAGCTATTGCAAGTGATGAAATCAGCAGATCTTTTAATTCAATGCGGTTAAATCCAAAAATTCCCTTAAATGAACTCATTATTTTTCACCAGATAATAATCCAAAATATTCCTCTTAAAATACTTGACCTTATCTTTATTTAATCTACTTAAAATAGTAAGTGCTTTTAAAGTAATTTATCTCTAAAAATATAAAAAAATCGTATTTTAAAAATTAAAAAATGTAAAAATGAATTTTTAATTAATTGATTGGAACTTTTCTTTTGTATTTAATAGATACAATATCCCCGACATTTACAGAATTTTCGCCATCAGTTATGGTTTTTACAACTGTTTCGTTAATATTGACAGATACTTTTTTGTAATATCCAAAATCAACCATTGATTCAACCTTTCCTTTAATATATTCTTCAGTATCGGTATCTGCATGTTTTTTTACCAATATTTCTTCAGGAGCTACCGCAAATGATTCTTTTTCTTCATTTATGACATTGTAACCTAAAAAATTAGCTATTTTTTCATTTTTAGGAGTTCTGAAAATTTCGGAATCTCCAAAATCATTTAATTCCCCGTTTATCAATATTGCGATCTGGTTTCCAAGTGTTTTTGCTTCTACAAAATCGTGTGTTATGTGTATTATCGGAACCAGTTCTCCAATTTTTTTCAATTCTGAAATTACATTTTCTTTTATGTTCGTATCGAGTGCAGAAGTTGGTTCATCGAGGAGTAAGATTTTAGGATCGAGTACAAGTGCCCTTGCTATTGCAACCCTTTGCTGTTCCCCACCACTCAACGTCGTTGGTTTTCTATTTAGTATATGACTAATCCTTAAAAATTCAGAAATTTCTTCTATTTTCTGTTCAATTTCTATTTTAGGGTATTTTCTAAGTTTCATTCCATATGCAATGTTGTTATAAACGTTCATGTGTGGAAAAAGTGCATAATTTTGAGGAACGTAACCAAAATTTCGTTTTTCTGGAGGTATATCGGTTATATCTTCACCATCAAAATATATTTTTCCAGAATCAGGTTTTAAAATCCCGGTTATGCACTGAATTATAACTGATTTTCCAGCACCACTCGGGCCGAGCAGTATACAGTAATTATCCCCAATTTCTAAATTTACACTTTTAAGTTGAAATTCTTTCCAAGATTTGCATAAATTTTCTAATCTAAGCATAATGCACCCCGATTAATTCTTAGTATATCTCACAAGTCTAAATACCGAAAATAAAGCAATGCTCAGCACTATCATAATTACAGAAATTGGTTTTGAAGCGCTAAGCCCATATTCATTAAATCTATCCAAAATTAATACTGGTGTCGTCTTAGGGAAATATGCAACAATCAATATCGCCCCAACTTCACTAATACCTCTTGCAAATGTCAAAATACTTCCTGAAACCATGTTATTTTTGATTAAAGGTAAGGAAACACTAAAAAAAGTCTTCATTCTTGAAGCACCAAGTGTCCTTGAAACATTTTCAAGCTCCTCTTCAACCATTAAAAATCCATCCCTTCCGCTGTTAACCATATAAGGAAGTCCAACGTAGAGCATTACTACAACGATTCCCCAGAAATTGTCAACAATTTCAAAACCGATATCTTCGATCCCCCTTCCAATTGAAGTCCCGTAAAAGAATGCTAAAATCATGATACCAATCACAGAGTGGGGAATTGCCATTGGAATATCGATAATTGCCTCGATTACATTTTTTCCAGTAAAATGATATCTTGCAAGCAAATACGATAGAGGAATCCCTAAAAAAATCGCGAGAACAGTTGCAGTACCTGCTGCTTTTATACTTACAAGAAGAGATTTAATTACTTCCGAATCGTGAATTGCACCTTCAACATTTCCTGGATTTAAAATCATGTTTAACAAAGGAAGTAAAACAAATGAGAGTAAAAATAGTGAAATTACCAAAAATAACAAATTAAATCCTTTATCTGCCTTCAAATTATCACAACACACCGAATTATATGTAAATAGCTAGAATTAATATATTAAAGTAATGGTAATTATAATTCATTAATTATTTTTCAAATAATACCCTTTTTTATAAAATAAGATTTGAAATTATCTATACTTCTAACTTATGGCTAATTTAAGGTGATGTTAATGCATTTTGTCGACGTTTTGAATATCGGAAAAGACATAATTAAGGCCAATAAAAAAAATGCAGATAAAAATAGGAAAATATTGGAAGATCACGGGATTGCTGCATTTGATTTCATGGGTGCAATTGGAAGCGGTAAAACTCTTTTAATAGAACACTTGATCAATAATTTAAAAGATGAATACAAAATCGCATGTATTGCTGGCGATGTCATCGCAAAATACGATGCAGGAAGAATGGAAAAACACGGTGTTAAAGTTATTCCCTTAAATACGGGAAAAGAATGCCACCTTGATGCCCACCAAGTCGGACATTGTTTCCATGATTTAGACCTTGATAATTTAGATATTATATTTATCGAAAATGTTGGAAATTTAATATGCCCAACAGATTTTGATCTTGGAACGCACAAACGAACTGTTGTTGTTAGTGTCACTGAAGGGGACGATACCGTTGAAAAACACCCTGAAATATTTAAAACCGCAGATTTGACAATAATCAACAAAATAGACATTTGTGAAGCTGTTGGTGCAGACCCTCAAAAAATGTTAAACGATGCAAAAAAAATCAACAAGGATATGGAAGTACTTCTTACAGCAATAAAACATTATCAAGGCGTTGAAGAAGTTGTTAATTTCATTAAAAAAACAGTTGAAGAAGTTAAAAATCAAAAATAACTAAATTCTTTTTTATTTTAAATTGCCATTACTTCGACGAATTTTGGCTCTTTTGCAGTCTTTTCATACCACATACTAATTCCAACATACGCGTTACCTTTTTTTCCAACAACATAATCGCAATCGCATCCGATGTCTTCAAATCCACTTTTAACACCTTCGAATGCAAATTCATCGGTATAAGTATCTGAATCTCCGAGTAAATCGTTTATTTTTGTAGCCATTTCTAAAATATCATCTTCGGATGCCAATTCAAATCCATTTTGAACGAGTTTTTCTGTTAAATATTCTTTTATAGAATTGTATTTTTCAAATTCTGGATCCCTACAAACGCTTCTTACTGAAAGAATTCCTTCTTTATTTATTACCGGCTTTGACCCTTTGAAAGCTTCCATTGATTTTACAAGTCTTCCCATAATCATGTTCAAATTATTCATAATACTCACCTAACTTTCAACTTCGTAACCCTTTTCTTTGGATTTCTTCTTTATTATTTTAAAGGCTATTGATCCAATAATCGTAACCCCAATGTATGATATCGATCTATCAAGAAGGGTTCCTGCTGCCGCATTTGAATAAGGGATTTTAAAGAAAGAATACATTGCAATCATTGCAGTGTCACTTGTTCCAAGACCTCCCGGAAGAGTCGGTAAAATTCCAACAAGCAATGCCACGAGGTATGTTGATGCAACCGAGATAAATGCTACATGGGTACTTATTGCAATAAATAATACATAAATTCTAAAAATATCTAACATCCACCAAGCTGATGAAATAAACAGTGATGTAATCATTCCTTTTCTATTTCCTTTAAAGAATATCATTGTTTTTTGGAACTTGTCTATCGTATCCCTAATTTTTTGCTCATTTAATGTTTTAGAAGAAAATTTAGTAACAATTTTTGCAATTTGGAGTGTTATTTTAAAAGCCCACTCTTTATGCATTGCAATATAAATTATAGAAACTGTTAGGGATACAACTAAAATCCACGCCAAAGCAAAAGCTTGAGTGTAAACTACGCCTTTTAAAGCGAAATATATTAGTACAAAAAAGCTGAAAATCAAAAATATAACACTATCAAGTATTCTTTCGATTATAACTGCTGAAAATGAAACGTGATAAGGTATTTTTTCTAATTTTGACAAATAATACGCCCTAAATGGTTCACTTCCTCCTTTCATTGACGGAGTTACGTTGTTTATAAATTGGCCCATGGTAATTAATAGAAGAAGATTTTTAGGGTCTGCACTGTGGCCATTTAATTTTAAAAGGTAGTTCCATCTTATTGAAAGGACGTACAGGGTTACCAAATAAATAAAAACCGCAAATAAATAGATTCCAACATTTGCCGATGCCAAAACTGCATAGACTTCAAAAATGCCTATTTTGTAAATTATAAAAGAAATTATGGAGATACCGAGTCCATATACAACAATGTTTCTTAAAAGCCTGTGCTGTTTTCTGTCCATCTGATCCCCGAAAAAAATAAAGTAGGTGATTTATTTTATCTAACTAGTATTACTTAATTCTTTAATACGTATTGTATTATTCTCGAAAATGCAGGTCTTGAAATTGAAATTCCCATTAAAACACCTGCGATAGTGGTTATTGCAAATCCTTTGAGCATTCCAATACCCATCACAAACAATGGAAGCATTGCCGCAATTGTTGTAGCCGCTGCACCGAATATAATGAAGAACGCCCTTTTAATACTTTTGGTTACTTTTTTAGCTTCACCAGCAATTGTTTCATCGGTGATAACTATTTGGTGATCAACACCCGTTCCCACTGCTGCAATAATTCCTGCAATTGATGCAAGGTCAAGTTTCCAGCTGATGAGTGATGCAAAACCCAAGATTAAAAGCACTTCTGAAAATCCAGTTATAAGGATTGGAAGAACTATCTTTGGATTTTTATATCTAAATGAAATAACTGCTGCAACTGCAATGAATGCAAACAATCCTGCAATTACTGATCCTTTTATAAATTCTGATCCCAAAGTAGGGGATACCGAACTGATGTATTCAATCTGTACTTTTACAGGAAGTGAACCTGATTGTAAAGCTGTGTAAATAACCCAAGCTTCATCGATATCATCTTCAGTTGGATTTGATCCTGCAACAGTTATTACTTGACTTTGGTGTATATTTCCATCTGCAAGGTCTGCTGAAAGAATCGGGGAACTTATTAAATTATCATCCATGTAGAGTTCTACAGGATATCCTCCTTTTCCGTAAGCAACATCTGCAAAGTTTTGTGCCCCGTCAAGAGTTAATTTAAATCCTACCCCGTAACCTGAAGCAGTTGTTCCAGGTTCTTCAACATAAGATATATCTTGCCCTGTGTATGCAGTCTGGTTATCAATTATTGCAGTAAATACCCCTTGTTGCGTTAAAATCTTTTTTATTCTGTCTAAATCCGCACTTTCGGGTATTTCAATAACTACCTCGTCACTTCCCCTAGGGTAAATTCTAACGTCACTAAGTCCATTTGTATTAAGCCTACTTGTTAATATTTCATTTACAGTTGTCATTTCAGATTCTGAAAGCTCAGTTTCAGTCTGTAAAACTATTGTAGAACCACCACTTAAATCTACACCAAAGGAAATCCCCTTAAATGCAATAAGTAGCAAGGAGGCCAAAATACATACTAAAAGAATTATTACTTTAGGGTCTTTTAGCAATTTCATTCTATCTCCTCGTTAAATTACTTCCCTTTTTTGTATTCGGTCATATAGTACCTTAAAATCCCTGCATTTGTCATCCAGGTAAGCATTAAATCGCCAATCAATCCGATAAGAAGTACTGCTGCGATATTTGCAAGTACATCTGCTGCAGGAACCACGAATGTAACTACGAGATACAATACCGCCATTGCAAAAATTGTCGTGAGCGACATTGTTATTCCTGTTTTCATTGCACCAGAAATTCTCTCATCAAGCGTCCCCGTTCTCCGTTTCAATACCCTTGTTGTAAGCATGATATCTGTATCGACACTGTAACCAACAAGCATTAAAAGTGCCGCAATTGTTGCAGTTGAAATTGGAATGCCAAATAAACTCATTCCCCCTATTGCAATTGCCATATCTGATGCTGCTGCAAGAATAACAGCCCCACTTGGAACAGGTGTTCTAAATATTGCATAAACAACAATTGCCATGAATATAAATGCAAATCCTACTGCTTTCATTCCTTCTTCCCAGAATTTACCGCTCAAAACTGAACCAATTTGTTTTTCAGTATAGCTTAACTCTGAAAGGTCTTCCACGTTAAAAAATTCTTTTACTACTGCCCTTACTGAATCCACGTCAGTATCAAGGCCTGATTTAATTACAACAAATGTTCCGATTGAAGACTCAGATATTTTGACTTCTGAATCGGGTAATTTTTCTTTTAAGACGCTTAAATCTGTGTTTTCAGATGCGAGGATACTTATTTCAGTTCCCCCACTTACGTCAATGCTTTCTTTGAGCCCATGTACCGATACAAGGGCCAAAGATAGTAGTGCTAAAATTAACGGAATAATTGTTAACACCTTATAGTTGATATTCATCCTCTCCCTCCAAAAATAGAGTTCATAACATCAATTATTAAAAAACAATATTATTTAAATATTTATGAACTATAAAAAACGAATATATGGAAATTATATTGGTGCTATCATGGAAACAGATTTAGGATACTTACTCGATAAAATTATGGAAACTTCTGAAAATAAAGGTTTTGAAACTGAAGTATTTATCTCAAAAGGAAAACACTTTAGTTCAGAGCTTGATGGGGAAAATTTAGATAGTATTGAGGAATCTGATGACTTTGGAATTGGAGTAAGGGTTATTAAAGATAAAAACGTTGGATTTGCATATTCCTCTAAAAAAGACGTTGATGTGGTAAATAAGGCGATGGAAAATTTAATTTATGATTCAGATACAAGTTTTTCGATCCCTAGAAAATACAAACATCCAAAGGGAATGTTATATGATAATGTAAAAACCCTGACTGAAAAAGAGTTGATCGATGCACTCTTTGAAATGAAAGATATCTTAAAAGAAAATAAAATTACAACCGTGAACGGAGGAGTTTCAAATTCTTACGGATATTCGAGAATTTTAAATTCAAACGGGGTTGATGTTGAAGAAGAAAATACCTACTACTCTGCATCAATTGCTGGAATCAATAACGGGGAAACTGCGTATGACTATTTAACAAAAAACAATATTTTCGACGTTAAAGAACTTGCAGAAAACGTTGTAGAATTTTTGAAAAATCCAAATGCGATAAAAACGGAATTTGAAGGAAATATCGTGTTAGATCAGAGAGCTTTGAACTCACTTTTAAGTTACACACTTATTCCTGCATTTAACGCTGAAAATGTTCAAAGAAATAGGTCAGTTTTAAAAGATAAACTCGGTGAAGAAGTATTTGGAGAAAACATCACAATTGAAGATGATGGAACAAGAGATTACTCGCTTTATTCCGCAGTTGTTGACGGGGAAGGAACAAGAACTCAAAAAACAATGCTTATTGAAAATGGTGTTTTGAAAAACTACCTCTACGATATAAAAAGGGCAAATATCGAAGGAAAAGAGTCAACCGGAAATGCAAGCAGAGGATATTCAAGCCTTCCATCAGTAGGGCCTACAAATATCGTAATTGAGCCTGTTGGAAAAATTGAAAATATTGATGAATATCTTTACATTAACACATTAATTGGAACGCATACTGCAAACCCGATTACAGGGGACTTTTCAGTTGAAATCAGCAACAGCTACATCATGAAAAAAGGCGAAAAAACACCTGTTAAAAAAGGACTTCTCTCAGGAAATATCTTTGAAATCTTAAAAACTGCAACTCCGCTCGATAGAGTTGAACAAAGAGGAAAATTAATTTCACCACCACTTTTGTTCAGTGGAAAAATCCTTGTTTAATTAAAAACTGATAATTAACTATTTTTTTAAATTTATTTTTGTAGGGGGTTTGATGAAAAATTTTGAAAAGCTGCTTTCGAAACTTGATATAAAATTTAATGATTTAGATATATTTAAACGAGCATTCATGCATTCTTCGTACGTAAATGAACAGAAAAATACCAATTTAGAAGATAATGAACGATTGGAATATTTAGGGGATGCTGTTTTAGAGTTAATAATTAGTGAATACCTGTTTAAAAAAGAAAGTTTATCTGAAGGAGAAATGTCTAAATTGAGGGCAAAATACGTCTGTGAAAGTGCACTTTTTACATATGCTAAAAAGTTAAAATTTAACGATTATGTGCTTTTGGGAAAGGGCGAATTAAATTCTAAAGGATACAATAAACCCGCAATAATTTCGGACGTTTTTGAAGCATTTATCGCAGCAATATATCTAGATCAAGGGCTAGATTCAGCTAAAAAGTTTGTAAATAATCATATAATTCCAATTATTGAAGAAAACTCAAAAGAATTGTTTATAGATTATAAAACCAGATTGCAAGAATTTCCTGAATTAAACAATAAAACTATCGAATACATAAATTTAGAAGAAGTTGGTGAACCCCACGATAAAAAATTTATTGTGGCTGTAAAATCTGGGCGAAAGATGCTTGGAAAGGGGACCGGAAAAAGTAAAAAAGAAGCTGAAATGAAAGCTGCTAAGAATGCACTTTTAAAACTTGAAAAAAATAAAAATTAATTAAAAATTTAAAAAAGTTTAAAATTATTCAAAGACAAATTCTACTTCAGTTAATCTTCTTTTAACTTCGTTTAAGATTCTGTCTTCTTCTTCGATTGAAATTTCACCGTCTTTGAATGCTTCAAAGCATGCTGCCATTCTTACAAAGTGGCCTGCATCGTCCCAAGGCACGGTTGAAATAAGTTTTTCTTTTATCATGAACTGTGAGAACTCTTCAGCATTTGCAAATTTAGCGCCGTCTTTTGTTCCAATTGGAGCTTTCACGTAGAGGTAAAATGTTCCTCCGGGCATTTTTGCGTTAAATCCTGCTTCGTTTAAGATTTTAACCATTTTTGAGAGTCTTCTTTCGTATTTTGCCCTTGTCTTTTCGGTGATTTCAGGGTGTCTTAAACAGTGAATTCCCGCTTTTTGAATTGGGATGAACTGTCCGCTATCGTAGTTATCTTTAACTGCTGCAAAGCCCCTTACAATAAGTTCGTTTCCTGCAACAAATGCAAGTCTCCATCCGGTCATGTTGTATGCTTTTGAAAAGCTGTGGATTTCGACACCGACTTCTTTTGCATCTTTTACTGTAAGGAATGAAAGCGGTTTGTCGCCGTAAGTTAATGCAGCGTATGCTGCGTCTTGAAGAACAATCAAATCGTTTTCAAATGCGAAATCAACTGCTTCTTTGTAGAATTTTTTGGTAGCCTGAGCACCGGTTGGGTTGTTTGGGTAGTTTAAGTAGAGGATTTTTGCTTTTTCCCTAACTTCTTTTGAAATCGCATCGAGTTCTGGCAAGAAGTTATTTTTTTCTAACAATGGTAAGGTTTCTACACTTCCACCGTACCATTTGGTGTGTGTTGCAGTGACCGGGTATCCTGGAACTGTCATTAAGGTTACATCGCCAGGGTTGATAAATACTGATGTGATGTATGCTAAAGCAGGTTTTGATCCGATTGAGTGAACTACTTCGTTTACAGGGTCTAAATCTTTAACTCCAAAAATTTTTTCCATGTAAATTGGGATTTCGTCTTTTAAAGCCTGAACTCCGTTGTCAGAATATCCTCTATTTCCGTGTTTTTTTGCTTCTTCGCATAAAACTTCAACTACGGACTCGTCAGCCATTTCATCAGGTTCCCCAACACCCATGTCGATTAATTCCATGTCAGGGTACTTTAATTTCGCAGCCTGTTTTGCTCTTTTAATTTTTTCGAATTTGTAGATTACATCTTCTTTTCCAAAGCTTTTGCCGCCAATTCTTTCAGCGAACAAATTTTGAATGTAACTTTCCATTTTAACACCCAAATAAGTGATTTTTAGTAAATAAGCGGTTTTCATATAAATAGTAATGCATTTAAAAATATGTAAATGGATAAATTAAATCCTTTCGCTAATTTTAACTATTTTAACACAAAGTAATTTCCAAGTTCGATTACATTTAATGCCCACATCCTTAGATCTCGAAGCAGTGCAGAATTGTCATCATAATATTCGTAATCTATGTAAAATACATAATTTCCAATTTCTTTTTTAGAAGGTCTTGATTCAATCCTTGTTAAATTAACGTTTCGGTACTTAAATACGCCCAAAACTTCATAAAATGCTCCAGGCATGTTTTTATTTATCTCGATTACAAGGGATACTTTATTTGGTTTTAAATCGGTTTTAAAATCCTTGTTTTTATTGCAGATCAAAAAAAATCTTGTAGTATTGTTTTTATAATCCTGAATGTTTTCATCGAGAACTTTTAACCCATAAATTTCAGCATTTTCAACGCCACAAATTGCTGCAAGTTTTTCGTCTTTTTTCTCTGAAACTATCTTTGCAGCTTTTGCGTTGCTGTCAACCGGCGTTATATCCCAGTTATTTTTTGTAATGTAGTGTCCACACTGTGCGAGTGCTTGCGGGTGGGCTAAAACTTCAGTTATTTTTTTAATATCGTAACCAATTAAACAGTGGTTTATTGAAATATCCACTTCACCGAGAATTTTTACTGGAAACTCCAAAAGAAGGTCTTGTGTAAGCGATACTGAACCACCAATTGAATTTTCAGAGGGAACCACCCCAAAAAATTCAGAATTAGTTTCAATTGCCTTAAATACATTGTAAATTGAATCTTCAAACTGGATTTCATCATCTTTTATTGCCTTTGAAAATGTAACAGCCGCTTTTTCACTGTAACTTCCCTTTGGCCCGAGACAGCAGATCATTTTTTCACCATTCTGCAAATTAGAAACTGTCCTTTAAATTTCAAAATCTTTGAAATTTTTTCATCATTTTTAAAAAATAAATCTATTATTCTTTTTAAAATAAGTTTTGGAAACACCTTGAAGAAAGGATGTAAAAAATAAAATGAGTTTATGTATTCTATTTTAAAATCCTCTGATTCGATACCATTAAAATCTGATTTTGAAATTAAATTGTGAGGTATTTTCCATTCCACAAATATTTCATCATTTATTATTGAATCAGAATTTACTACAATAAAATAAGCATTTCCATCTGTTTTTAAAACTCTTTTTACCTCAGAAATTGCTTTTTTAAAATCAACGTGCTCTAAAACATTGATACATAAGACCGAGTCAAAAATACCGTCCTTAAATGGCAGTTTTTCAATATTTGCACAGATTTTATTTTTTTCTATTTTAAATTTTTTTAAAAGATTTAGTGAAAAATCGAGGTAAATTGTATCAAAATCTCTTGTTAAGTCGTAAAATGAACCAAATCCGCAACCGCAATCGAGTATTTTAGTATTTTTGCGATTATCAAATAAAGATTTAAAAAAGTCATCTTTTGAAATTATTTTAAAAATGAGGTTTTCTTCAAACTCCATTAATAGTTTTAAGTAATCAGGATACTTTGAAACATCCCAATTTTCATAGAAATCTTTTACTTCATCTGATTTTAATTTATTCATAAAATTTCACATTTAAGGCTGTAAACAATAGTGCCTTCTGGAAATACAGCTATTATCCCTTCCCTAATTTTTGCTAATTCTTCATCGCTTAATTCTTCATCAACTTCCTTGTCAAGACAAAAACCTGACCTGTAATAACAATCCGGTTCATAAATGGCTGCAAACTCAGGAAATTCTAAAGACAAAACTTTTAAGTCCTCGCCTAAAAGTTCAACGAGTTTTTGAAGGACCCCCTCAAAATCTATTTCTTCGGGGTTATAAAATACTCCATCTATCATCATTTTCATACATATCCCTTAACAGCCACAGATGTATTCTTTTTCAAAGTCGAAAAACACGGTTTTTTCATTTCCGTCAGTTATCATGAATTTTCTGTCGTTTTTAACTTCTCCGCAAACTGCAGATGCGATTCCTGCAAATTCGAGTCTTTCAATTAAGTCTTTTGTTTTATCTTCAGGCGCAGTAAATACAAAACCGCTTCCAGGGTACATTTTAAGCCAGTGATTCAATGGAATATCTTCTGGAACCGGAATTTTACTTACATCCACAACTGCACCTTTTTTTGAAACTTCTAAAAGCATTCCCAATGTTCCAAGCCCACCAGGATTACTTATGTCCTTACAGGAGTTTGCAAGATGTTCTTCACCGATTATTTCAAGAACTTTTAACTGGTCTCGAACATACTTTTTAGATTTCATTGAAGTAGTATCCCAGTTTAAATTAAATGTTTCGTGAATTTTTCCATCCAAATCGTATGCAAATACAATTTTATCCCCAACTTTTGCAGCGTCACTTCTTAAAACATTGTCTCGTTTTACAATTCCCGTAATTGAAATATCTAAAACATTGCACTGTGCATCAGGGTGCGTGTGGCCACCTACAACAGGTATTCCAAATTTACTGACTCCTTCTTTAAGACCTTTTAACAAGTCTCTTCCTTTATCGCAGTCTTTTATTCCAATGATATTTGTCATTCCAATGGATCTGCCACCCATTGCAGCAATATCATTTGCATTTACCAAAACTGCGCAGTATCCTGCCCAAAATGGATCTGTTTCAAGCAATTTTCCCCAAATCCCATCTGCTGCGAGAAGTACTGCGTTTTCATCGTCAATTCCAATTATTGCCGCGTCATCGCCAAAATCTACAACAATATCGAAGTCATAATCTTCTTGAAAATTAAAGTTATTGACTACATTTTTGATTTCTTTTTTTCTTGTAACGCCTTCAAAATTTCTGAGTTCATCAGAGAGCTTGCTTAAATCCATAAAATCGCCCACGTGTTCTATAATATCCGAAAAAACTATTTTAATAATAAATAGTAAGTTGATTCTTATAAATAATTTTCCATAAAAATTAAATTTACACCGAATTTCGAAATCAAAACTCGGGTTATTTCGTTTATTTTAAACTTTATGTTTTTCGTAGGATTCCAATAGCATTTCTATTACTGGAAGTTTTTTACCGGCTAAAAATTCAATACATGCACCACCACCAGTGCTTATGTGATCCATTTTTCCAGCTAAACCAACAACCTCAGCAGCTGCTGAGAGGTGGCCCCCACCAATAACTGAAAAGCCTTTTGAATTTGCAGTGCTTTTTAAAAGTTCTTCGGTTCCCTTTAAGAAATTTTTATTCTCGAAAACTCCGGCAGGGCCGTTTGCAACGATTGTTTTTGCATTTTTCAAGATTTCTTCGTATAATTTCACTGTGTTTTCGCCCATGTCGTGAATAGGGTAAGTTATTTCTTCGTTTAAGTCGAGTTCTTTTTCAACCCTTTCGCCATCAACATTTAATGCTGCATCGATTGGAACCACGATTTTGTCGCCATATTTTGAAATTAACTCTTTTGCAATTTCTATCTGATCGGTATAACCCATATCTGCAATTACATTTTCATTTGGCCCGATTTTATAGCCTTTTGCAACTAAAAATATATTTGCAACAACACCACTTGTTAAAACCTGATCAGCGGTTTGTTTTTCAAGCACATTCTTCAATACTTCAATACTATCGTCAGCTTTTGCACCGCCTAAAGCAAATACACAAGGTCTTTCAGGATTTTTAAGAACTTTTGTAAGTGTAAATAATTCTTTTTCCATTACCCTTCCACATAACATTGGAATATAGTACGAAAGTCCGACAAGAGAAGGTTGAGCTCTGTGAGCTGCTGCAAATGCATCGTTAACAAAATAATCGAAAAAAGGATGTAATTTCTTAATCATAACTGTTTTAGCCTGTTTTTCTGGAGTAATTTCTTCCCAAGACTTCCAGTCAGATAAAACTTCTTCAGCAAGAAGCCTTACATTTTCGAGGAGTATTATTTCCCCATTGTCCATTGCAAGAATTGCTTCACGTGCCGACGCACAAATTAATCCATCTACGTGTGTAACGTCCATTTTTAATACTTCAGAGAGTTTTTTTGCATGCGCTTCGAGTGTTGTGAAGTCTTTTTTTCCAGGTCTGCTCTGGTGTGCTAAAATAACTACCTTTGCCCCTTTTTCAGAAAGAGCTTTTATTGTATCGTAGCAGGCGTTAATCCTTGTGTCATCTAAAATATCTCCGGTATTAACATCAATAGGGCTATTAATGTCAACTCTCAATGCAACCGTTTTTCCTTCCAATTCAAAGTCGTCAAGAGTTAAAAACATTATTATTCCTCCGTTTTTTCGTGGTTTGATTAAATTCATCTATTTAACAATAACATTCGAAATGGGTACTATATAATAAATCTTTAATTTAATGTTATTTTGTAAAAGAATTATTTGAATTAGTATTTATAAATTAATACATGTTTTTTCAAAAATATTGTTTGTTTATTCAAAATTGCTGGCCCAATTATTCAAAAACTGCCCTTTAAACAGTATTTTAATCTTTTATGTAGTTTTTGATTATGTTATAATACTTGAAAAGTCTAAAATTTAATAAAATAGAAAAATTTAATCAAAAAAGATAAATAACTTCATTAGATAAATGTATTATAAATCCATGTATTCAGGCACATAAGCCACGGCGGAGGAATAACATGTTTAAAAAAATCAAAAGAATATTTGTGGGAAATAAAGAGTTGCCAACCCAAGTTCCAGTACACGAAGAAGAATACGTTGTAATTGGTCAGGAATATTCAGCATACGAAATCAAAGAGTCTGAAAAAATACCTATAACCCAGGAAACTTCCGAAAACAAAGTGCAAGTCATAAAACACAAAATTTACCCCAGGGTTCTTACAACAAGAATTAAATCGCCAGAAGACTTTGAATACATTAAAAATATCGTAGAACACGATGTTATTGTAATTAACCTTGAAGAAGTTCCGATAGAAGCAATTATTAAAGAATTTAACGATTTCAAAAAATATCTCGAAACACTAGACTACAGCCTAGGAAGAGTTGGAGAAAACACGATTCTTGCAATTAAATCAGACGTTGAAGTAGACAAATACGTATCAGAAGAACCTGTTCACGAAGTCGAAGAATAGGTGAAAATATAATAATAGCAATTACTGGAACTCCCGGAGTTGGAAAGTCGACTGTATCAAACCTCCTCTTTGAAAAATTAAAATCTGGCGGTAAAGATATCGCTTGCATAAATATTACTGAAGTGGTTTCTAAGAACGGACTTTATCTGGAAAAGGATATCGAAATGGATTCCTATGTTGTCGATTTTGATAAATTAAATAAATATATTCAGTCAGTTGGAACCGAAGATTTAATACTGGATGGACACGTCAGCCATTACTTAAATCCGGATTATATCATTGTACTTAGAGCAAATCCACTACTGATTAAAAATCGGCTGGAATCTCGAAATTATAGTTCTGAAAAAGTAAAGGAAAATGTTGAAGCCGAACTTCTGGACGTTTGTTTAGTGGAATCTATTGAAAAAAACGATGAATCAAAGATTTTTGAGATAGATTGTAGTGAAAAAGATCCGGAAAAGATAGTAAATGAAATATTAATGTTTTTAGACTTGAAAAATCCAGAATATGGAAACATAAGCTGGCTTGAAGATTATTTCTATCTTATTGAATAACTTTTTTTAAATTTTTAAAAAATACAGAATCGTGGGGAATATCAAAACACCCATCATGTTCGATAGATTTACTCGTTTTTTAACGCATAATATCCCGATTGAAATTGATACAAGATATATTACTATATGGTATACCATGTAAGTTTTAAACGAAAGAATTATCATCAAAATCGTGCAGAAAACTATCAAAACTTTTGAAATCTGCCCATAATCAAATTTATTAATGTTTTGTAAAAAATACTTTGAAACTACAGTTAAAATTAAAAAAGAAAGGCCTGTTGCAATAGTTACATTTGCAAAAAGTTCTGAAGTTACATATTCGATTTTTAAGCTTTTTATTGCTTCTGAAACTCCGCTTCTTCCCGTTCCAATCATCATAATTGCCAGAATTGAAAAAAGTTCGTTAGATAGAGTTATCGAACCTTGTGAAATTATGAAATTTTCGAGATTTTCTTCTTTTATTAATTTACTTAAAAAATAATTCATCTGTGCTCCACCGGTTGCAGGAATAAATATCCTCAAAAATCCTCCAAACGTTCCAAAAATTGCAGATTTTAAGTATGAAAATTTTATTTCTGGAAAACTGATGAACTGGCTCCCGAGTTCTTTTTTATTTAAATTTTCAAACAAAAGCGGAATTCCAAACATTCCTGTAAAAATTACAGTCAAAGAATAATCAAAAGATGGATTTTTGTAAAATACAATAATTCCCAAAATTCCGGAAAATAAAATTATCAAAGTAGTCCATACTCGACTTTTCGAAAAAATAATCGAAATTACCATGAATAATATTAAGATATATGGAATAAATGGTTTTAAATTTGAATAAAAACTGTAAAAATCAATATTTATTGTTGAAATTATCATAAATATCAATATTGAAAATATTATTCCAAAAAATGCTCCAAATCCTGCCAAAACTACTGCTTCGTAGCCTCGCCCCAAAATCGTTAAATTATGCATTGGAACTGCTGCCACCGCAGATTCATCGTCTGGAACTCCGATAAACGCAGAAGTAATGTAATTTAAAAAGTAGTGCGAAATTAAAAGTCCTATTAAAAAACTGAAATAATTACTGCTTCCAAAATATGGAAATAAAACTATTGAAATTGGAATAATCGTATTTGGGTGAATTCCAGGAATTAATCCAGTAATTGTTCCAGTAACTGTTCCAAAAATTAAAAAAAGTAAATTTTGAATCATTTAATCCCTTTTTTCACAGTAGCTACATAGTTCATATCCTAAATCTACTGCATCTTCTTCGGTTTTAAAATAGATTTTTTCAACTATTTTAGAACCATATGGACAATCTTCAAAATTGTGGTACACTTCACTGTTTTTTGATGCGTAGTAGTTAGTTTTGGATTTTGAAAGAAATATATCTCGTTTAAAATTTACTTTTTCAACTAATTCGAAATCGTTTGAATCATCTAAAACTAATTCATAAAGTCCGTTGTAAATTTGAATTTTTCCAGTTACTTCAACAATATCTCCTTCTTTTATTCTTGGAGTTGTTTTTAATATAATTTCTAAAAATTCATCAGATATATCGTCTGGAACATAAAGCAAAAGGTCCCCTGCGGTTTCATCCATCAATTTTATGGATTTTATTCCCGTAATTTCGAGATATTCATTCGTTTTTACATCTAATTTCTGTATTTTAGCAGTTATTTTTACATAATTCCCGTCATTTAAATCAGATATGTGTTTTTCTTCTGGATCTATATTATATGTTGATAAAAAAGAAATTCCAAGAACTACGCATAATATACAAGAAAATACTATTTTTTTATCATTTAAAACTAAAGACGACAATATACCCCTCTTTTAATTATGTCCTCAATTATATAACAATATATTCATATTTAAATCTGTATAAGTTTTCTAAATTAGTAGAATATTATTAACTTATCTAATAAATAATTATAAATAATGTATTAAGCAGAAAAGAGTATGCTTGGACAATGTTCCTATTAAAATATCTAATATAAAACATCATATTAAAGAAATAGGGGTGACTAAATGAAAGTTTCACCATTGCAGACTGGCCTTATAGCAGGTTTTTCCGCAATACTCTTAGAAGTTATCTTTAAAGTAAGTCCGCCTCCAGCATACGGACTCTGTGTTGCATGTCACACGAGAGACCTCGTAAACTGGATTGTAAATAGCGTTGCTGGAACCGCATTAGGAATGGCTCCTGTATCAAAATTATTCCCTTTGTTAACTGTTGTTGGTTTACTAATCGGTGCACTAATCGGTGCAATTGTTCATAAAGATTTCAAAATTAGAAAAACCCATAATTTGGTTACTGGATTCATTCTTGGATTTTTAGTACTGAATTTTGCACTTTTAATGGGCGGTTGCCCAGTTAGAATGGGTTTAAGAACTGCTTACGGAGATTTATTTGGTTTACTCGGTATTTTAGGTATCGCTGCCGGAGTAATCGTTTCTACTGAAGTATATCTAAAAAAGGCATAATTAAGGAAAAAAGGTGAAATGATGAGTTACGTACCTGCAATTGCCACTTTGGCATTTGGTATTCTCTTAGGATACTTAGGACAGAGATCATCAATGTGCTTTTGTGGGGGAATCAGGGATTACTACCTCATGAAAGATACATGGTTAGTTAAAGGTTTATTCGGATTTGTCGGAGGAGCCTTAATCGGTTCAATTATATTCAATGTTATTGGAATGCTTCCATTATTCCCATGGATAGCAACAAAAGGACTCACAGCAATTGGTGGAGATGCTGCAGGAAGCCTCGGCTTTGGTGCACACTTCATTGTTACAATCATTGGTGGTTTCGGAGTTGGATTTTTATCCGTTATTCAAGGCGGATGTCCATTTAGAAACTACGTAATGGCTGGAGAAGGAAACCAAACTGCTATGGCATACGTAGTTGGTTTAGCAGTTGGTGCAATAGTATTCCACCAGTGGGTATTACCATTTGTTGGATCAATCCTAGCATAAGCAGTAAATATAATTAATTTCTACTATTTTTTTGAAAAATTAGTTCAATTTGGTGGCAGTTATGTCTTCGATTTTCAGTAAATTAAACACAATTCTAAATCCTAAAAAAGAAGAAAAAAAGGGAAATGGCTTAATATTATTTAAAAATGTAAAAGAAGCCATATCCGCAGAAAGAATTTTAAAAAACTATTCTGTAAAAGTTGTAGCTCCGCCTCAGGAAATTCGAGAAGGTTGTGACTTGGCAGTCGAATACGACCTCGTGGAAGAAATGGGAATCAAAAGGGAGCTTGAAAATAACAATTTAAAAGCTGTTAAATTCATATCGTTGGATGATACTTCAATGGAACCGCTAAGTCTTGTAAAAGTAAAAGAAATCGATGGATTTATACTTGTAAGATCAGGAAACATGAAAATTACAATCGATAAGGTTGGAAATATTGTAAATGTATCTGGAGGGGGCTGTCCCGATGTACCTTATTTAAATCTAAAATTAAAGGGAAAAAACATACTCGAAATACCTGAAGAGGATTGTCCAAAAAATTTAGGGTACACATTATGTGCATATACACTCAATAAAGCTTTTGAAAAGGCGAAAACAATTGCGTTAGAGGGTACAAAATGATTATTGCAGGCGCAGTACCGATAAAAGGACTGGAACTTATCAAAAGCCCGATCAAATTAAATAAAAATACTGTTAACATAAACAATAAAGACCTGCCATTATCCATGGGAACCTGTGCCCTATTGGGTGCTGCTTTTAAAACATTGGAATATTTTGGAAAAGAAGATGAATTAACCTTTATTACTGCGGGAGACGTTGGAGAAGGAGACGGGAGTTTAAAAATCTACGAAGAATTACACGAAATTGATGACGACTTAACAATTATCCATTACATAAAACCAAAAATATCTGAAATTATAAAAGTTGACTTCTCAAAAAAAGTAATCGGTGACGCTGGCGGAATGTACGCTGGAAAAGCTGCAGGTATAGGGGATAAATTCCACATGTTCTTTCCAGATGTCGGGGAACTTGCATTTTTAGCAGATGAAAAATCTTCTCACCCTGCATATGTAAGGGGATTTATCTCAGAAATCGATGATAAAGAAATTCCAAAACTAATAAAAATGGCATATATCCAAAAAATGCCAAAAAATATGGTTGTAAAAGGAAGTAAAGACCATATTGTAACTGAAGGAAATATTATCGATATTGTTGAATATCCAAAATTTGAAGCAATGGAGTGTATCGGGGGAACTGGAGATACATTAACAGGACTTGCTTCTTCATTAATTGCATGCGGATTTAAAAGTGAAAAAGCTGGAATACTTGGATGCAAACTCAATAGAAAATTAGGAGAACTTGTAAAACCAAGGCCAAATACTCAAATTTATGAAATCATTCAAAAAATACCTGATGCTTTAAAAGAATTCGATTTATAAAAAAAGTAAAAAAATTAAATTTGTTTTGCAGCAATATCCCCAACTATTGGGAATCTGTATCTTTCTCCTTGGTAAGCCTTTATCATTCCAACAATCCAGATTATTAATCCGATTAAACTTAAAAGATTGCTTAAAATACCTCCAACCATGGGGACATAACCAGAAATTATATTTAAAACAAATATTGCCCCGAATGCTATTGTGGACTGCATTGCATGGAATTTTACAAAACTGCTTTCTTTTTCAAGGAGTAATACAATTATTCCCGAAATAAAACCCAAAAGGTATGCCAAAACTGCCGTGTGTGTATCTTTAAGACCAAATAGTGCCATAATCTACCTCTACCATAGTTTAACATCTATATTATCTGTTTGCCGGGAGTAATTATTACTTTTGGTTTGAACTACATCAAAAATTAATATCAATAGAAAAGTTTATATATGAAAACACCTTATTTCATTTTGCTTCGAAAAGCATTGGAAATTAGGGCAGTGGCTCAGCCTGGTTAGAGTGCTCGGCTGATAACCGAGTGGCCCGGGGTTCGAATCCCCGCTGCCCTACTTCTTTTTATTTTAGGAAAATTAATTTGTATATTTAAATATATAAGTAATTAAAAAAGGTTATTTATTAAATTTAGAAAGTTCCATCCTAAGTTTCAGGTTTTCGTTGAAGTTAACTATATCTCCGTGAGTTTTTTCGATTAAACTTCTTGAAACATCCTGTTTTCTTCTAAGTCCATCAATTACATGGTAGTTATCAAATTCCATCAAAAAGTCGTAAATATTTTCCATATATTCAAAATAAAGTTCTGCTTTTGTTTTTTCATCTTTTCGAATCGATTCAAGAATTATTCTTCTAAGTTCACCGATAACGTCGCACAATCCCAAAATATAGTTTTCTTCTAAGATGTTTTCAAAATCAGAAAACCCCAAAATTTTGTTTTCGAAAATTATCGAATGGTAAACTCTTGCTTCAACATACTCCTGTTCTGGAGTTCCCCGATATTTTTGGAATTCAAAGTGATCTTCTGAAAAGTTTTTTAATTCTTTTAATTTTTCTTCGATATCTGAAAAATCCACCATTTCCCCTTTCTGTATTCTTCTAATAATCAGTCCAGAATCTTTTACAATTTCCCTTGAAATCTTCAAAATTTTTTCCCGCGTATTATTCTTTTTTTCGAAGAATTCTATTAAATAAGAACTATTTTTCACATAATCACCCTTTTTTATTAACCAAATACAATAATAACTAAAAATATTTCTTTTTTAAAATAAATACTGATTTAGTCAGTTGTGGAGTTAACTATATATATTGTAATGATTAATGTTTGTAGGCAACTATGTGGAAGACCTGAAAAGGCGTAAGCCATTAATAGGTTGCTTTGTTTTTAAAAAAACTTAACAAACACTTCAAAAAACGACTAGTTCTACGCGAATAAAACACGGGAATTCTAGTTAACTATCATAGGAGGTTATACTATGGGTATGAAAAAAAGCAGACCTCGTAGAGGTTCCCTAGCATTTAGCCCAAGAAAAAGAGCTAAGAAATTAGTTCCTAAAATCAGATCATGGCCTGCAGATAAAAAAGTAGGGCTCCAAGCATTCCCTGTATACAAAGCAGGAACAACACATGCTTTATTGATCGAAAATAACCCAAAAAGTCCAAACAATGGTCAGGAAGTATTTACACCTGTAACCGTATTAGAAACACCGGACGTTACCGTAGCAGGAATCAGACTCTACGAAAAAACAACCAAAGGGTTAAAAGCATTAACTGAAGTATGGGCTGAACAGTTAGACAACGACTTAGGAAGAAAATTAACTTTAGTTAAGAAAGAAGAGAAAAAAACTGCTGATGCTTTAGACGCAGTTTTAGAAAAAGCTACAGAAGTAAGAGTTATTGTTCACACAAACCCAAAAACTACAGGAATACCAAAGAAAAAACCTGAAGTTGTTGAAATCAGAATTGGTGGATCATCAGTTGCTGAAAGATTAGCTTACGCTAAAGAAATCTTAGGCAAAACACTCGCAATTAGCGATGTATTTGAAGCTGGAGAAATTATCGATACTTTAGCAATTACTAAAGGTAAAGGATTCCAAGGATCAGTTAAAAGATGGGGAATCAAAGTTCAATTTGGAAAACACCAAAGAAAAGGTGTTGGTAGACACACAGGTTCAATCGGTCCATGGAGACCAAGAAGAGTTATGTGGACTGTACCATTACCTGGTCAGATGGGTTTCCACCAAAGAACTGAATACAACAAAAGAATCTTAAAATTAGGCAGCGAAGGCGCTGAAATTACACCTAAAGGCGGATTCTTAAACTACGGTGCTGTTAAAAACGGCTACGTTGTAGTTAAGGGAACTGTTCAAGGTCCTGCAAAAAGATTAGTAGTTTTAAGAGGATCTGTAAGAGCTGCTGAAGACAAATTCGGCTTACCAGAAGTTGCTTACATCAGTACAGAATCCAAACAAGGAAACTAATTACTCAAAAACACGAGCAGGTGTTAACTTATGAATGTTAAAGTTTACAATTTAGATGGTTCTGAAAAGGGAGATATCGAATTACCCGCTGTATTTGAAACTGAATACAGACCAGATTTAATCAAAAGGGCAGTAATCTCATCATTAACCGCAAAATTACAACCAAAAGGTTGCGATGCATTTGCAGGTTACAGAACTTCAGCAAAATCAATCGGAAAAGGACACGGTAAAGCTAGAGTTAGAAGAACCGCACAAGGTGCTGGTGCATTCGTTCCTCAAGCAGTTGGTGGAAGAAGAGCTCACCCTCCAAAAGTTGAAAAAATCTTATTCGAAAGAATAAACAGAAAAGAAAAATTAAAAGCATTAGCAAGCGCTATTGCTGCTTCAGCAATTCCAGAAATTGTTTCAGCAAGAGGCCACAAAATCGAAGGTGTTCCTTCATTACCTTTAGTTGTTAACGCAGACTTTGAAAGCCTTGCTAAAACAAAAGAAGTTTTAGAGGTTTTTAAAACTTTAAAATTAGATGCTGATTTAGCAAGAGCTAAAGACGGTATTAAAATTAAAGCTGGAAGAGCTAAATTAAGAGGCAGAAAATACAAAAAACCAAAAAGTGTTTTGGTTGTTGTAGGCGATGCATGTGAAGCAATTGCTGCATCAAGAAATCTCGCAGGTGTAGATGTAATTACAGCTAATGACTTAAGCGCAATACACATTGCACCAGGAACAATGGCTGGAAGATTAACACTCTGGACTGAAAATGCCATTGAAAAAATAAACGGAAGATTTTAAGCTCAATACGAGGTGAATGGCATGGATGCCTTTGATGTTATAAAAACACCAATCGTTAGTGAAAAAACAATGAAACTCATTGAAGAAGAAAACAGATTGGTATTTTACGTTGAAAGAAAAGCAACAAAAGCAGACATTAGAGCAGCAATCAAAGAATTGTTCGATGCTGAAGTTGCAGATATAAACACAAGCATTACTCCAAAAGGAAAGAAAAAAGCATACATTACGTTGAAATCTGAATACAACGCTGGAGAAGTAGCTGCAAGTTTAGGAATCTACTAATTCGATTTAAGAAAACACTATTAAATAATATGGTGATATAATGGGTAAAAGACTGATTTCCCAGAATAGAGGACGAGGGACTCCAAAATACAGATCCCCAACTCATAAAAGAAAAGGTGCAGTTAAATACAGAAGTTACGACGAAATGGAAAAGGACGGAAAAATCCTCGGAACCGTTGTTGATATCTTACACGACCCAGGAAGATCTGCACCAGTAGCAAAAGTAAGATTTGCTAACGATGAAGAAAGATTAGTATTAATTCCAGAAGGAATTCAGGTTGGAGAAGAGATTGAATGCGGTATCAGCGCAGAAATCAAACCGGGAAACGTTTTACCACTTGGTGAAATCCCAGAAGGTATTCCAGTATACAACATTGAAACCATCCCTGGAGATGGCGGTAAATTAGTAAGATCTGGCGGATGCTACGCACACGTTGTTTCACACGATGTTGGAAAAACAATCGTAAAATTACCTTCAGGCTTTTCAAAAGTTCTAAACCCTGCATGTAGGGCAACAGTTGGTGTTGTTGCAGGTGGTGGAAGAAAAGAAAAACCATTTGTTAAAGCAGGTAAAAAACACCATTCATTAAGCGCTAAAGCTATTGCATGGCCAAAAGTTAGAGGTGTTGCAATGAACGCTGTAGATCACCCTTACGGTGGTGGAAGACACCAGCACTTAGGAAAACCATCAAGCGTTTCAAGACATACCTCCCCAGGTAGAAAAGTAGGACATATCGCTTCAAGAAGAACCGGTAGGAAATAATAACTTAAGCTATCTCTTTAAATTTTAAAGGTGAAAACATGGCCAGACAAAAAAAATATAGTGGCAAAGGTGGCGCAAGAAAGAAGAATAAACAAAAACAAAGTGTAGCACCAAGAAGAAGAGTAGAATTCAAATACAAAGGTTTCACTTTGGAAGAACTTCAAGAAATGCCTATCAAAAAATTCATGGAAATTGTTCCTTCAAGACAGAGAAGAACAATGCTCAGAGGAATTACCCCTAACCAAAGAAAATTGGTTATGAAAATTAAAAAAGCTAGAAGATTAACAAACAGAGGCAAAGAGCCTAGAGTGATAAGAACACACTGTAGAGACTTCGTTATAACCCCTGAAATGATTGGGTTAACCTTTGGTATCTACAACGGTAAAGAATTCAAAGAAATTAAATTAGTTGAAGAAACCGTTGGAAGATTCTTAGGAGAAATGGCTCCAACGAGATCAGTTGTTCAGCACGGTTCACCTGGTATGGGTGCAACAAGAGGTTCAATGTTCGTTCCAATTAAATAATTGGAATTTAAAATCTCTTTTTTTATTTTTGGAAAAATTAATTTGTATATTTAAATTAATAGAATTAATATTTGTTTTAAAAAAATTATAAGTTTTTGAGAATGTTTTCTAAATTTTTATCGACTTCTTTGTTAACTTCACTATAGATACTGTTTCCATGAGCATCCATTGCAACAATTAATGGTCCAAAATTTTCAACACTTAGCTCCCAGAACGCTTCGGGCATTCCAAGTTCAAGATGATAAACGTTTTTCACTTCCTTAATCGAATCTGCCAAAAGTGCTGCACATCCCCCCGGTGCTGCAAGATAAACTATACCCAATTCTTCAAAAGTTTTCAAAAGCTTATCATCCATACCGCCTTTTCCAACAATTGCAGATATATTTGTAATTCTTATGAAGTTTTCTTCGAGTCCATTCATACGAGCAGATGTTGTCGGCCCAATTGCAACACATGTCCATTTGCCATTATCATCTTTTTTCATTATCGGACCTGCATGATAAATTACCCCATTTTCAAGATTTATCGGGGGTTTTTTTTCGTCTATTGTTGTTATGTGGGCTTCATCTCTTCCAGTACAGATATCGCCGCTTAAATATACGATATCCCCAACTTTAAGTTTTTTAACGTCTTCCTTTGAAATAGGTGTTTTTAATTGCACGTTATCACCAGAATAAAAACTAATTAATAGATAGAATGCTTTTATTATATATTAATAGATAAAGCGGGGAGAGATAATCATGAAATATGGAATATCATCTTTAGTGTTTTTACCTGAAACTCTGCAGTCGTCAATGGAAAAAGTTGCGACAAACTCCTTTGACTGCTGGGAAATCGTTTCTGAAGGAAGTCATCAATTAAATCCTAAAAATATAAAATATTTACGAAATTTAAGAGAAGAATACGATGTTGATTTAGTAATTCACGCACCGTTTTCAGATTTAAATCCTGCATCAATGAATAGAGACGTCAGAAACCTAACAACAAACAGCATTATCGAAGCAATTGAGGGTGCTTTTGAACTCGATGCAAATGTTGTTACGGTTCACCCAGGATATTTACCGCCACTATGGTCTGACTATACAAAAGAGATTTTGGATAACAATTTTTCTTCTTTAAATGATATAGTAGAAATGGCAGAAGACTACGAAGTAATGATTGGACTAGAAAACATGCCAAATTACCCCGGTGTTTTAGGTGTTACGATTGAATCTTTAAAAGACATTATAAAAGATATTAATTCAAAGTATCTTGGAATTACCTTTGATATTGGTCACGCAAATACTGCAACTGAAAATCCTGAAACTTTTGTAAAAGAACTTAACAAAATAGGTAAAGGAATTGTTCACTGCCATATTCACGATAATATGGGAACTGAAGACGAACACGCATTAATTGGTGCTGGAAACATTGACTTTTTAAAAATTTTGAATGAATTAAAAGATATTAACTACGATAATGTTTTATCTTTTGAATCTAAAAGTATACGAGATGCAGTAGGCGGTAGAGAAACGATAAAAAAATATCTATCGATGCTTGAAGAATAAAATAAATTAAAAGGTGTGATTATGAAGATTGCGATACTTGGTGGAACAGGAGATCAGGGATTTGGACTTGGACTTAGATTTTCAAAAAATCATGAAATATTAATCGGATCGAGAAAAGCAGAAAAAGCCGTTGAAGCTTCCGAGAATGCTTTGAAAATAATTTCAGATAAAGGATATTCTGCAAATATTAAAGGAATGACCAATATTGAAGCTTCAAAATTGGCTGATGTAGTTATTGTATCTTTACCTTTTGAATACACAATTTCCACATTAAAAGAATTAAAAGAAGTATTGAAAGGAAAAATAGTTGTATCAATCGGGGTTCCACTTGCAACTGCAATTGGGGACAAACCAACAAGAGTTATTACATGCCCCCAAGGTTCAGTTGCAGAATTAATTCAAGAAATACTTCCAGAATCAAAAGTTGTCAGCGGATTTCAAAATATCTGCTCAAAATGTTTAGAAGATTTGGACTGCGAAGTGAATTGCGATGTTTTGATTGCAGGAAATGACAATGATGCTAAAAAAGTGATTGTTGACCTTGCAAGCGAAATTCCCGGAGTTAGGGGAATTGATGCGGGAAAATTAGAAATTTCAAAATTTATAGAACAAATTACCCCGCTATTGATACAGTTAAATATAAAATACAAATTAAAAGGTGCAGGAATCCACATTACTGGATTAAACATTTAATATCGAATTACTACCCCTTTTTTTTAAAAAATAAAATTATTATACACAATATTGGTTAAAAAAGTAATAATTGTTTTTAAGTTAATCTTTATACATTAACTGCCTCATGATCTGGCCCATCTGTCCACCCATTTTTGGCATTTTTCCGCGCTTCAAATTTCCAAACGCATTTTTTGTAGTTGAATAGTATTTTAAAAGATCCTTTATTTCTTCCTGTTTTACCCCTGCACCTTTTGCAATTCTCTGGAGCCTTGAAGCTTTTATGAGTTCAGGATTCTCTTTTTCTTCCATTGTCATTGAGTCCATCATAATTTTGTATCTTTTCAGCTTGTCCTCAGTTAACTGTGCAGCTTCTTTTGGAAGGTTTCCGCCCATTCCAGGAATCATGCTTAAAATCTGTTTCATTGGGCCCATTTTTGATATCGTTTCAAGCTGTGCGTAAAGCTCGATTAATGTAAATTTACCTTTTAAGATAGAATCAATACTTTCTTCCGTTGATTCGTCCATTATATCTTCAGTTTTTTCTAAAAGGGAATCTAAGTCCCCCATTCCAAGAATTCTGGAGATAAATTTTTTAGGGTCGAACTGTTCTAAATTGTCGACTCCTTCACCAGTTCCGATAAATTTAATTGGGGCATTGATCTCTGCAACAGCACTCAATGCACCACCACCTTTTGCAGAACCATCTAATTTTGTAACAAGAATACTTCCAATTTCTGAAACTGATTCTTTGAATGCTTTTGCTTGATTTTTAGCCTGCTGACCCAAAGTTCCGTCAATCACCAAGATTATTTCAGTTGGATTGGTTAAATCTTTCATTTCCCTCATTTCAGCTAAAAGACCTTCTTCTTCCTTGTGCCTACCTGCTGTATCGATGATTATAACATCTACTTTTTTCAGTTTTTCCATTCCCTCTTTAGTAATCTCTACCGGAGTTTTTGTTCTTGTTTCGTCACCAAATAGTGGAACATTTATTTTTTCAGATAGCTGTTTTAACTGCTGGTATGCTGCAGGCCTGTAAACGTCCGCTGCAATTAATCCTGGCCTTAAACCTTTTTTCTGGATATATCTTGCAAGTTTTGCAGCACTCGTTGTTTTACCGCTTCCTTGAATACCAATAAGTAAAATTACAGATTTTTTTGAAGGGTCGAGTTCTAATTTTTGAGTAGTTTCTCCAAGTAAGTTAACAAGTTCATCGTAAACAATTTTTACAATGTGTTCTTTTTTTGAGAGTCCTTTTGGAGGTGCTTCTTCGATAGCTTTTCTCTCAATTTCTTTACTCATGTTAAATACTAATTTCACGTTAACATCGGACTGGATTAAAGCCTTTTGAATATCTTTAATTACTTCTTTTACGAGTTTTTTATCGACAAAAGTAGCGTTCTTAATTTTGTTTAGTGCTTCAGAGAGGTTCTGGCCTAATTTATCAAGCATATTTTCACCAAGTTATTAGCAGGTAATTATTCTCCCCATCGCTTAAATATTTTATTTTCTATTTTTAAATTGTCCAAAATTCTTCCAACAACAAAGTTCACGAGATCATCTATTGTTTTTGGATCGTTGTAAAATCCCGGAGCCGGTGGAATTATTGAAACTCCTAAATGAGATAGTTTCGTCATATTTTCAAGATGAATTGTACTAAATGGCATTTCCCTTGGAACGATTATTAAATCTCTTCGCTCTTTTAGTGCGATATCACAGACTCTTCCAATTAAATTATCGCTGTACCCTGTTGCTATTGATGACAACGACTTCATTGAACATGGAACCACGACTGCTGCTTTAAATTTATGTGAACCTGATGCTACGGGTGAAAAAAAGTTGTCGTTTTCGTAGTAGTTATCAGAAAGGTTTTTAAATTCCTCAATTTCCATTTTAAGTTCGTGTTTAATTATTTTTTTAGCGGAATTTGAGATTATTAGCAATGTTTTAATATTTTCTTCGTTTAAAACTTCTAAAAGCCGTTTTGAATAAATTACACCACTAGCTCCAGTAATACAAACTATTATCTCATCCATGTTATCCCTTCGATGATTATAATAAAAACTATTCTCCCGACTTTTTATATATAGAATGGTATAAAAATTGAAAAATCTAGATAATATAATATTAGAATAGATTATGAAAAAATCATTTTTAAAATAAACTTTATAAAAAACGCATTTTGTAATTTGAAAAATATGCGAGGGAAGGGATTCGAACCCTCGAACTCCTATGAGACTAGGCCCTCAACCTAGCGCCTTTAACCAGGCTTGGCAACCCTCGCACAGTGAACCTTTGAAAAGTGCTTATTCAATTAAGCATAGTGTAGTTTTGTATTTCAGTATTTAAAACTTTCTACAAAAACTATATATATTTGTTCGGCTTACTTTAAGATGCTTTGATGAAGCACATTGCCGAGGTGGCTTAGGCTGGTTATAGCGCTCGGCTCATACGGAAATTCCTAAGGGGTTCTTCCCCTTGGGTCCTGGGAAACCGAGAGGTCGGGGGTTCAAGTCCCCCCCTCGGCATTTTTCTTTTTGGGCAAATTAATTTGTATATCTAAATTTATAAGTATATTTGATTATAAAAAAATTAAAAAATTAAACAGGATTTCCAAAGAAGTTTATCTTTTCAATTAATTCATTGAAAGCATTTACTTCAAATTCAATTGCTTCTTCTTTTGTAAAAATTCCTGAAACTTCCCCATCCATCGTTAGTTTATCAATTCCTCTTAAAACTATTCTTTTCATTCCATCTTTTGTAAAAATATCTTCTGCATCTCTTTCATGAACGAGTGCATTTTCAGGATAAAGTACTGTATCAGTTACTTCTGAAAGATCAACTGTTTCAAGATCTTTTTTTGTGATTAAATCTGCAATGTCTTTATTTACTGAAATGACTTTTATTGGAGTCCCTTCGAAAATTTTACTTAAATATATATAAGAAACATTTCCGGTAATTATCGTTGCTTCTGCTTTGATTTTTGATCGCAATTCATTCAAAACTTCGTCTTCATAGTAAATTGCAAACGGCGTGTTTGTTATCGGATCATACACCGGAGTTCCTGAAATTCTTACACTATTTCCAAACAATTCATACATTTCTTTTACCAGTGTTCCAAACTCTTCTACAGTGTGAACAGGTATGTCTTCAACTAATGGTTCATTTTCAAAGATAAGCCCATTTTCAACCTTGTTCGCAAATCTCATAAGTATTACGGCATTCGCACCCCATGAAACGAGGTCTGAAATAGTATTTTTCAATACTTCACCGTCATTCACTCCAGGAACTACGATTATCGCACAGTGGGTTTCACAACTTTCACAGAAATACTTCAAACATTCGAGGGATTGTTCTGGATTTTTATCATTCATCCATTCTTTTCTAAGATTTGGATCCGTTGAGAAAACTGAGAAGGTAACTTCATCAACACCAGATTTTACAAGATATTTTGCTGAATCAATGCCCTTTAATCCCTTACCTGAAGTATATCCCAAATGTATCCTTAAACCCATTTCATTGATTATTTTGCATAGATCTTCGAGATATGGGTAGTAACTCGTATCTCCACCACTTGTAATATTTACTTTTTCGTATATATTGAAGATTAGTGCGTTTTGAACCTGTTCAATCGCAAAGGGTATTGGAATAAAGTTTCCATTGATTTCCCTTATCGAATTTGTGCAGTAGTCGCATCCTACTTGGAATGTGCACTGTCTACAACCTAAAGGTTCTGGGTTATTAAAATTAACTTTTCTAAAGTAGCAGAATTTACAAAAACCCCCGCAATTTTTTCCAGGCTCCCCCTTGAGGTCAATTAATAACTGTGATTTGGTATTCGAATTGTTATTTTCGTTATTTTCGAAACCAAAACCCACATCAAAATTATTAAATCCTAACTTTTGGTTCATATTACCATCTTATTTGAGTTTATAAAAATAGTAATTAATAGTAATTCATTAAAAACATCCGATGTATCTCAACAATAGACCGGTTAATTTTGATTTAACACGGTATTACGTACTAAAAATTGAAATATTTAACCTAATCTAAAACTTAATCGACAATAGACACTATATATATTTTTCTATTTGAGTTTAATGAAAACTTGAATATATATTCTTTCAATAATGTTATGATGTATATATCAAAAAAATAGGAGTGGTTCCTATGGTAAAGTATGAAGACAAGATAAGTTTGTACGATGCGAAAGGAAACCTAGTAGCTGAAAATGTACCATTGGAAGCTATTAGCCCATTATACAACCCTACCATCAAAAGCATGGTAAAGAACATAAAAAGAACAGTTGCTGTTAACCTCGCTGGTATCGAAAGCAGTTTAGCTATCGGTAAAATCGGAGGAAAAGGATGCCAAGTTCCAGGAAGAACTATGGACTTATCCGTTGTAAGCAACGCTCAGGCTATTGCTGACGAAGTAGAAAAAATCTTAAAAGTATCCGATGATGACGATACTTCAGTAAAATTAATTAACGGCGGAAAGCAGATGGCTGTGCAAGTTCCAACCGCAAGATTGGACGTAGCTGCAGAATACTCAGTATCAATGCTTTCAACCGCTATGGCATTGAAAGAAGCACTTATTAAAACATTCAACATTGACATGTTCGATGGTTCAACAGTGCACGCTGCAATTATTGGTAACTACCCACAGGTTATGGATTACGCAGGCGGTAACATCGCTTCACTCTTAGGTGCACCTTCAAACTTAGAAGGTTTAGGTTACGCTTTAAGAAACATTCCAGTTAACCACGCGGTTGCTACAACCAAGAAAAACATGATGAACGCTATTGCATTCTCATCAGTTATGGAACAAACTGCAACATTCGAAATGGGTGACGCAGTAGGATCATTCGAAAGACAGCACTTACTTGGTTTAGCTTACCAAGGATTAAACGCTGACAACTTAGTTATTGACTTTATTAAAGCAAACGCAAAAGGAACAGTTGGTTCAGTTGTAGAAACACTTGTTGAAAAAGCAATTGCTGATGGCATTATTGTTGTTGACAAAACAATGGGCTCAGGATTCAACATGTACAAACCAGCTGACGTAAACAAATGGAATGCATATGCAGCAGCAGGTTTAGTTGCAGCAGTTGCAGTAAGCTGTGGTGCAGCAAGAGCAGCACAAAACGTTGCTTCAGTTATTTTATACTTCAACGATATTTTAGAGTACGAAACTGGTTTACCTGGTGTTGACTACGGTAGATCAATGGGTACTGCAGTAGGATTCTCATTCTTCTCACACTCAATCTACGGTGGTGGTGGACCTGGTATCTTTAACGGTAACCACGTTGTAACCAGACACTCCAAAGGATTCGCAATTCCTCCAGTATGTGCGGCAATGTGTGCAGATGCAGGTACACAGATGTTCTCCCCTGAACACACTTCAGGATTAGTTGGTGCAGTATACTCAGCATTTGACGAATTCAGAGAACCAATGAAATATGTAATTGAAGGAGCTTTAAGCATTAAAGACCAACTTTAAGGTAATAAACAATGATTGAATTAGAAGTCTTCCCACATAGGTACTTAAAAGCGGAAACTACCGAAAAATTCCTGAACAGCGCTTATTCATTGAGCACAGTTCAAAGAGTAGTTATACATGGAGAATCACTCCCTAAAAAAGTTGGATACGGTCCAGCTAAGGGAAGTCCCGTAAATCACTCTGAAAAAAAGGAAATTACTGTTAGAGGCGTTCCTGTAGAGCTCATGCTTCAAGTTGGAAGGTTATGGGTTTTACTGGATGATGAAAGCGAAATTGAAAAAATCGACGAAATCTGTAAGGATCTTTTCCCATTTGGATACCGGTTAACAAAGGGTAAATTCTTAAGGGATACCCCTACGGTAACGGATTTCATAAAATACGGAGAATCTGCTGTTAATGATATTGACAAAAGATTATTGAGTGCAACCGATCCTAGAAGCAAGTTCGATTCTACTGTTGCCTTGATCCCAAAAAGCGAAACAAACGAATAAGTGATTTTATGCCAGTAGGTAGAAAAGAACAAATCGTTGATTGTAGAGCAGTTATGGGTCTTGGAGAAGGTGGAGGACTTGCCCAAAGGGGAACATTTGCAGAAGGGCTACGTAATGACGTGGTCGTTGTTGCAATGTCTCCGGGACGAAGGCATATCACAAAACCCGTATGCGAAATTACCTATGGAATAAGGGAAGCGGGAATTCAAACCAGCGTTCTCGTATTAGATGCAGGAGCGGGAATTCCGTCAGACGCTCCACAAGGGAGTTTAGGTTCCACATTTGGACTTAAACCCGAGGAAGCTAAACAAGTTAATAGACATAAATTATGTGTAATACATTTCGGAAATGTTAAGAGCCATATAATCTACAAAGCTAGATTGTTCTTAAAATACGTGGATATTCCTACAATAATTGTTTGCCAAGCTCCAGTAGACATGGAAGATTTTGCAGCAATCGGAATAAAAACGAGAAACGTGATGCCTTTAGAACCTAAAACTGAAGGTACGATCGTGGAAATCATTGCCGGAGTAATTAGAGGAGAATCAGCTCCTCAGAAAAAAATTGATGAAATCATTGAAAGCATAAAAAAACATTTAGGTTAAAGGTGATCTTATGGCATATACGCCTCAGTTCTACCCTGGTGCAACAAAAGTTGCTGAAAACAGAAGAAATCACTTAAATCCAAACCACGAATTGGAAAAATTAAGAGAAATCCCAGATGAAGATGTTGTAAAAATCATGGGACACAGACAGCCTGGTGAAGACTACAAAACAGTTCACCCGCCACTCGAAGAAATGGACTTCATTGAAGACTATGCAAGAGACTTAGTAGAACCATTAAACGGTGCTAAAGAAGGACATAGAGTTAGATACATCCAGTTTGCTGACTCCATGTACTTTGCTCCTGCTCAACCATACGACAGATCAAGATCATACATGTCAAGATTAAGAGGAGTAGATGCAGGTACACTCTCAGGAAGACAAGTTGTTGAATGTAGAGAAAGTGACCTCGAAGAATTCTCCAAAAACTTACTCATGGATACAGAACTCTTTGACCCTGCAACATCAGGTGTTAGAGGTGCAACTGTACACGGACACTCATTAAGATTGGACGAAAACGGTATGATGTTTGATGCACTTCAAAGATGTGTATTTGACGAAAAAACCGGACACGTTATGTACGTAAAGGATCAGGTAGGAAAACCACTCGACGCACCTGTTGACGTTGGAGAACCAATCCCTGAAGCAAAATTAAGAGAAATGACAACCATCTACAGAAAAGATGGTATTGCAATGAGAGCAGATCCTGAAGTTATTGACGTTGTAAAAAGAATTCACAGAGCAAGAACACTCGGTGGATACATCCCTACAAACGAAATATTCAAAGGATTATAATTAAATTCTAAATTAAAAAAACCTCTTCAACCTTTGAGGTGAACTTATGGAAGCTGAAAAAAGATTATTCTTGAAAGCATTAAAGGAAAAATTCGAAGAAGACCCAAAAGAAAAATACACAAAATTCTATACCTACGGCGGTTGGGAACAATCCGCTAGGAAAAGAGAATTCGTTGAAGCTAATGAAAAAATATTAGCTGAAAAAAGACAGGGTGTTCCACTCTACAACCCTGACATTGGTGTTCCTCTCGGACAAAGAAAATTAATGCCTTACAAATTGTCAAACACTGACGACTACTGTGAAGGTGACGACTTACACTTCATGAACAACGCTGCTATCCAACAGTTATGGGACGATATCAGAAGAACTGTTGTTGTAGGTATGGACACTGCTCACTCAGTTTTAGAAAAAAGATTGGGTGTAGAAGTAACACCTGAAACAATCAATGAATACATGCACACAATCAACCACGCTCTTGCAGGTGGTGCGGTTGTTCAAGAACACATGGTTGAAGTTCACCCTTCCCTCGCATGGGATTGTTATGCTAGAATCTTCACCGGTGACGATGAATTAGCTGATGAATTAGACAGCAGATTCTTAATTGACATTAACAAATTGTTCCCTGAAGAACAAGCTGAAACTTTAAAAGCTGCAATCGGTAAAAAAACATACCAAGTATCAAGAGTTCCATCACTCGTAGGTAGAGTATGTGACGGTGGTACAATCTCAAGATGGTCTGCAATGCAGATTGGAATGTCATTCATTACCGCATACAAACTTTGTGCAGGGGAAGCTGCGACAGCTGACTTCTCATACGCTTCAAAACACGCTGACGTAATTCAGATGGGTAACGCTTTACCAGGAAGAAGAGCAAGAGGACCAAACGAACCAGGAGGAATCCAGTTCGGTATCCTTTCAGACGTTGTACAAACAACAAGAGTTTCAGACGACCCAGTTGAACAATCATTAGAAGTAGTAGCAACTGGTGCTGCGTTATACGACCAAATCTGGCTCGGTGCATACATGTCTGGTGGTGTAGGATTCACACAATACGCTACCGCATCATACACCGATGATATCTTAGATGACTTCTCATACTACGGATTAGATTACGTAGAGAAAAAATACGGTAGAATGGGAACAAAAGCTACAATGGACGTAGTAGAAGACATTGCTGGTGAAGTTACACTCTACGCATTAGAACAGTATGACGAATACCCAGCATTATTAGAAGACCACTTCGGTGGATCACAAAGAGCTGCGGTTGCGGCTGCTGCATCAGGTATCAGCGTATGTATGGCAACAGGTAACTCAAACGCTGGTGTAAACGGCTGGTACTTATCACAGTTATTACACAAAGAATACCACAGCAGACTTGGATTCTACGGTTACGACTTGCAGGACCAGTGTGGTGCTTCAAACTCACTCGCAATCAGAAACGACGAAGCTGCACCTCTTGAATTAAGAGGACCTAACTACCCTAACTACGCAATGAACGTAGGTCACCAGGGAGAATACGCAGGTATTGCACAATCTGCTCACTCCGCAAGAGGAGACGCATTTGCAATGAACCCATTAATCAAAGTTGCATTTGCTGACCCAATGCTCGTATTCGACTTCTCCAAACCTAGAAAAGAGTTTGCTAGAGGAGCATTAAGAGAATTCGAAGCTGCAGGAGAAAGAGACATTATCTTACCAGCTAAATAATTTATCTAAAAATATAGGAGGCCTCTTGGCTTCCTTTTTTTATACTTATTATATATTGTTTCATAATCATTAACAATATACCTTAATTAAAATATATTTTAATTAAATTAAAGAAAATATTAAGCCCTATTCGATTAAAAAACGAATACAAAGTAATATATATCATATAACAAAATAATAACTGAATAGCTAACGGCATAGATAACTCTCTAGGCTTTGAAAGCCGATAAAGGCATAGCTAACAGTTCCTTATATTGTGAGGTGAAATAATGGATCCAACATTGATTTCTCTGGGGGCATTGGCCCTAGCTGGAGCAGCTGCAACTGTTTCCGGTTGTGCTGAAGACTTGGAATCCGATGTCGGTTCACAGTCTAACCCTAACTCTCAGGTTCAATTAGGTCCGCAAATGGGCAATATTCACAGATACTTCAACAAAGCTATATCTGGGGAACCAGTATCATATGGTTTGTATGTTGCAGTTGCAGGTACTATTGCTTGGGCGCTAATTAACGCAGGATTAAATGCTGTTTTAGCAATAATCGTAGGTTCAGGTGTTGCTGCAATCGTACATGGTGCTTATTCAGTTAGTGCATTCCTTGGAAGGATTGTAGGTCAGTCCAAAAAGTTCGGACAACCTGTTTACATGGATGTTCTTACATCACACATAGGTCCAATCGTAGGACACGGATTTATAGCTGTTTTCACAATGACTCTTGCTGCATATTTAGCAACAACAGCGTTAGGAAACCCATTCCCATTACCATTGGTTGCATTGATCTTCGGTATTACTGTAGGTGCTATCGGTTCATCAACTGGTGACGTTCACTACGGTGCTGAAAGAGAATACCAAAAATACCCATTCGGTGGCGGTATCCCTGTTGCTAACCAAGGTGACATTGATATTTACGCAGAATACGGTGTAAGAAACGGATTAGATTCTTCATATTTCTGTTCAAGATTTGGTGGTCCACTTACAGGATTATGCTTTGGTTTAATTATCTTCCTCGATGGATGGAGAAGCATTCTCGGTAACATCGTCGGTGGAGACTTAGTAACAAAAACATCAATCGCACTTTTAGTAGGTCTCTTAGTAGTGGCCGTTGCAGCAGTTATCAACAGGAAACTCGAGGTATATGCTAGAAACAAATACGGACCATACAGAAATTAATTAAAATAAGGAAGATTGGTGATATTATGGATGCTACAAGCTTTATATTACCTCTTGCGGAAATAACCATTGCAGGAGCGATTATCAACGCAAGCGTTCACTTCGTTCCAGTAGGTGGTGCTCCAGCAGCGATGGCTACTTCAACAGGGGTAGGTACAGGTACAACACAGTTAGCAGCAGGTGCAGGTTTTACCGGTCTCTTGGCTGCAGCTACAATGGCTTCACAAGCGGGAGTTTCATTGGCTAACCCAGTTCACATGTTATTAATCATGTTATCTGGTGCTGTCGGTGCAATGATCATGTTAGGCCTTACAATGTTAATCGGTCAAATTATCTATGTATACGGTATTGGTATCGTCCCTGCAGCAGATAAGTGTGAAAAAGACCCTATTACGGGAGATATTCAAAAACCATACATCACACCAGGTACAACAGGACACGGTATTCCAACCGTTTGTTTTGTAAGTGGTTCAATTGGTGCAGCGCTCGGTGGTCTCGGTGGTGCTCTTGCATACATCGCACTCCAACAGTTAGGATTTGCTGCAGCTATTGCCGGTGTTTTGGCAGTTGGTTTCTTCTTCATGAACGCGGTTTTAGCTTCATACAACATTGGTGGTACAATCGAAGGATTCCACGACCCTAAATTTAAGAAAATGCCAAACGGAGTTATTGCTTCATTTGTTTCTTCATTAATCGCAGGTGCAGTATTAATTGGAATGGCTATGGGACTTTAAGTCTACATGGTTTTCAAAAAATATTTGAGGTGTAATTATGTCACATGGTGGCGGAGGACACGCAGCAGAACTATTCCCTGAAGATCAGGTTTTAGCAATCGGCGCTGTATTATCACTCATAGGAATATACGTGGCACAATTGTTCCCTTCAGTATCTATGCTCCTTGGTGGGTTATTGGCTGTGGGCGCTTGTGTTGCAGGTGCTAACACTACAAGAAGAGTAGCTGCATACGGTTTAGGTACAGGTGTTCCATCAATTGGAATGGTAAGTTTAGGTATGGGTACAATTTCAGCATTAGCAGGTGTTTTGATACCTGCAGCATTTGGAATCCCAGTACTTGTTACACCAATCCTTACTGCAGTAATCGCAGTAGCTGTTGGATTCATCGTGGGTAAGTTAACACAAAACCCAGTAGGAATGAAAGTACCAATTATTGTTTCAAGTATGACTAAACTCTCATTAATGGGTGCTTTAGCAATTTTAGGATTCTGTTCTGCATTTGCAGGCGGATTTTCAGCTGATATAATTATTAACGGTGCAATTAGCAATGGAGTTATTGCATTGGCATTTATTGCAGCAGGTATGGCAATTTTGCACCCATTCAACGCATGTATTGGTCCAGATGAAAGCCACAAGAGAACAATGACTCTTGCAGTTGCATGTGGATTAATTGCATGGTTGGTATTCTCAATTGCAAAATTAGACATAGTTTCAACAGCAGTAGCTGCAATCTTCTGGTTATACACTTTCGGAACATTCGTAAAAATATCACTTGCTGATGCTTGCGAAGTTAAATACGTACCAGAATTGCCTAAGAAAGAGTAAGGTGGTATAGATGGATATCGTCAAAGTATGTCCTGAACTTCATATTGTAATGGACGTAGACTCAGGTTTAATAGCCGAAATGAGAAAAGACATTCTCGTTGTAGATTTACACCCTGTTGAAGACGAAATAAACAAATTAGCACAATATGCAAAAGCATTGGAAAATTCGCTTGATCCAAGAAACTCACCTATGAAAGCATACAATGGAAGAGAAGGAACTTACAAACTTGCAGGTATGTTCCAAGGAATGTTCTTTGGTTTCTGGGTAACGATGGCAATTCTCGTGCTTGTAACTATATTGGCTGTTAAAATGAATTTAAGCCTAATAGGGTTGTAATCTGAATAGGAGGTGCAGACAATGGCAAATAAAAAATCCCCGGCAGCAACATGGCCTGTTGCTAACGGTGAATATGTACTGGGTAACCCTGAAAGCTGTGTTGGAGTTATTACGCTCGGTTCACACGGTTTGGACCAGGCTGCAGTTGACGCGGGTGCAGCTCTTTCAGGACCATGCCACACAGAAAACTTGGGAATTGAAAAAGTTGTTGCAAACTACATTTCAAATCCGAACATCAGATTTATGATAATTGCTGGATCAGAAGTTCAAGGACACATTACTGGACAATGTATCAAAGCATTATATGAAAATGGAATTGGTGACGATGGAGGTATCATCGGCGCTAAAGGAGCTATTCCTTTCATGGAAAATATAGGAAAAGAACCTGTAGAAAGACTTCAAAGACAGATTATCGATTGTATCGATTTAATCGATGTTGAAGACACTGCAAAAATTGCAGCTGCAATTAAAAATTGCACTTCACAGGACCCTGATGCAATTGATGAAGAACCAATGGTTGTTGATTTAGAAGGTGGCGAAGCTGTTGCCAATACCGAATCAACTTCAATGAAACCAACTTCACCAGAAATGGCGTTATTGGAAGCTAGAATGAAAATCGTCTCTGAAAAAATGAATGAAGCTGCAATGATTGCTAAATTCAATTCAGGATACTACAATGGAAAAATCCAAGGTATTGCAATAGGCTTGTTCCTTTCAATATTAGTATTCTCATTACTCTAAGGAGGAGGTGCAAACAATGGCAGATAAAAAAGCCCCAGCGGCAGGATGGCCTGTTGCTACCGGTGAATATGTGGTCGGTAACCCTGAAAGCTGTGTTGCAGTTATTACGCTCGGTTCACACGGTTTGGACCAGGCTGCAATTGATGCAGGTGCAGCTATTTCAGGACCATGCCACACAGAAAACTTGGGAATTGAAAAAGTTGTTGTAAACTACATTTCAAACCCGAACATCAGATTTATGATAGTTGCTGGATCAGAAGTTCAAGGACACATTACTGGACAATGTATCGTAGCATTATATGAAAATGGAATTGGTGACGATGGAGGTATCATCGGCGCTAAAGGAGCTATTCCTTTCATGGAAAACGTAGGAAAAGAACCAGTTGGAAGACTTCAATCACAAATTGTTGAATTAATCAATTTAATTGATACAGAAGACACTGGAAAAATTTCAGCTGCGGTTAAAAGCTGTATCTCAAAAGATCCAGGAGCATTTGACGCAGAACCAATGATTATTGAATTAGACGGTGGAGGAGCTGCTGCTAGTGAAGATGAAGGAGGCCTCGTAATTGAAGGTATCCCTACTGTAGCAGAACCAGACATTGAATCAATAAAAGCATTAAACGAAGCATTGGATTACAAAGTAGGATTGATGACAAGAGACATTGGATTAGCTTCCGGTGTTCAAACTGAAACCATTACAGGATTAATGTATGGTTCAGTATTTGCTATCGCATTAGTTGCAATCCCAATAGCTTTAAAATTCTTGATGGGGTGAGTAAATGTCTGAAATTCCAACAGTAGTCACACCAACAAAAGACTACAAAAGACTTCAAGCAAAACTCGATGAAATCGAAAACACCGTTGAAAATACCAACGCTGAAATAATCCAGAGAACCGGTAAAAAGGCAGGTAGAGACGTAGGTATTGCATACGGACTCGCAATAGGATTTATATTCGTATATGTTCTCGGAACCGTTTTACCATTATTTGACTTAATAAAATGAGATAGCCTAAACAGAGGTGGAATAATGTTTAGATTTGACAAAGAACAGATGATTATTGAGTTCGCTGGTGCAAAATTCGGTGGACAGCCAGGAGAATGTCCAACAGCATTATCCGGTACAATTTTCTACGCAAGACACAAAATTGTAGAAGACGCTAAAAAAGGTATCTTTGATAAGAAAGCTGCTGAAGCTTTAATCAACAAACAAGCTGAAATGCAAGACATTACAGGAAACTCCGCATTCGTGCAAGTTTTCGGCGGTACTGAAGAAGCGTTAGTTAACTACATTGATTTCGTTTCCGAAGTATGGGAAGGTCCAATGTTACTTGACTCAACATCCGGTAAAGCAAGAATGGCTGCTGCAAACAGAGCTACAGAAGCAGGATACGCAAATCAGTGTATCTACAACTCAATTAACGTTGCTGCAGAAGATGAAGAAATTGAAAACTTAACAAACAGTGATGTTGAAGCTTCAATCGTTTTATGTTTCGACCCAATGGACCCATCCGTTGGAGGTAAATTAAACGTATTAAACGATGGTGGTAAAACAAAAGACATCGGTATGTTAGAACTTGCAGAAAAAGCAGGTATCAAATACCCACTCATCGACGTTGCAGTAACCCCAATGGGTAACGGTGCAGGTCACGCTGTTAGAGCTGCTTTTGCAGTTAAAGCAAAACTCGGTTTACCAGTAGGTAGCGGTATTCACAACGTACCTTCAGCATGGGACTGGCTTAGAGAATTCAGAAAAGGATTAAGAGAAGAAGGAAAAGACCAGTTATCAAAAGACGTACACCACGTATGCGATATCGGTGCAAACATTGTACAAACAATGACTTCAGGAGATTTCGTTTTATACGGTCCAATCGATAACTCTGAACTCGCATTCCCTGCAGTTGCAATGACAGATATGATCATCGCAGAAACCGCAAAAGAAATGGGAACAGTACCCGTTGCAGAACACCCATTAAACAAATTAATTTAATTAATTTGTTTTCTCTTTTATTTTGTAAAATAATATTCTAAAATTTAAATATACAAATTATAATTTATAAAAAAATAAAAAAAGTTAATTATCAGTAAATTTCCATATTACAGAAAATTCTTTCAATGCAGCAGTTATTTTCTCTTTTACGCCTTCAATAAGAACTTTTTGGTTATCTTCATGACTTAATTCAAATATTACGCCGTTGCACTCGCTAAGTTCTCCAAGAACTTCTATATGAACTTCTACCGGCATAGTTACCCTTATTGTTTCAGAACTTTTCTTTCGTTTAACTTCTGTATTAAAAGTATTCTGTTTCAATGGAAATTCAAGATCAATCTCATTTCTCAATGCCTGACCCATTTTGATCAAATATTCTTTTGAAGTATCTGGATCTGAAAGTCCAAACAAAATTACCTGTATTTTAGAGATTTCTTTTTCGGCATCCCTTAAAACTTCAAAATTTGCGTGTTCGTCAAGTAAATAATAGGTAATTATACTATTTGCCATCCTGAGTTTTGAGTAAACGTCTTCAGGAAGTGGCTTTACTTTAGAAACTTTTGATGCCAGTTCATTCAAGATTACCCACTGTTTATCAATCCCCTTGGCATCCTTCATCATTCATCCTCTCGACATATTTTTTAATTATTTCTTCTGAATTGTGGTTCAATACTGCACCGTATCTTTCCACGTCTGCCTTTATTTTTTCAATATCCGTATCTGGATCTACAAAATAAGCCTGATAGCTGGTAGTTCCTTCAATATTAAGTATTGCCACATTTTGAGTGGGATCAAGTTCCCTGTTATCATAAGACGCCCTGACACGAACACTTCCAGAAACTTCAGATTTCAAAGCTTCTTCCACAGTTATGATCGATATCAATTTTGCAGTGAATTTTACCAATCTATCACCCTCAAATATGGTATAACCTCTTTGTGTTATTGTATATAATTTTAGTGATTTCGTCTAAGGAATATTCATCCTTTTTTAATTCCCATATCGATTCAATAACCTTTATTACATTTTTTGGTTCATTTTTTTCACCTTTTATCGGTGAAAGATAAGGACTATCTGTTTCTACGACTATATTTTCAAGATTAAGATTTTTAACAAGATTTTTATGATGATCTGAAAAACATACCAACGTAGAGTATGAAATAAAATTGCCGTTTTCGACCAATTCTCTCGCAAGTTCTAGCGAACCGCTGTAACAATGATACATTGAAACTGAATCATTCTTTAAAATTTCATAAGAACGCTCTTCCATACCCCTTGCATGAATTACTACGGGCTTATTTAATTCTTCAGCGAGTTTTATAAATTTTTTAAATATAATTTCCTGTCTTTCGATATTTTTGGTATCAAAATCAAGCCCTATTTCACCAACTGCTAAAATATCCTTTTCTTTTGATTGAATAAATCTATAAACTTTGTCAATTGCATTATCCTCTGCATTAACCCTTCCAGGGTGGTATCCAAGAGTTATGTACATTCCATATTTATCTTTTAATTCAACAGCCCTCCTGCAACTGCCCAAATTCGTACCACTTGTTACCATCTGCACTTTTTCATCAAATGCCCTTTTTATGACCTCTTCACGGCATTTGTTGAGTGACTTATCTTCAACGTGACAGTGGGAATCTATATACTTAAAATCATCTAAATTCATGAAAACACCTAACCCATAAGTAAAAACCCGATTATCAAGATATCTAAAACTATTGTAACACTCGAATTTAAAAGTATTATTTTAGTACCTCTTTTTGAACCGAACAATGAAAAATGAAGCGGAATTGAATGTTTTACAGACCTTGTAGAAAAGGCCACAATATTTCCAAATATAAGCCCGATTAAAACCTCATTTGGAGTCAATGAACCGTCATTTAAGAAAGTTCCTGCCATTACCATTGCAGCTGAAACATTTATTATCTCGGTTATTGCTAAAATTCCAGTATTTGGATTTAAATTAAAAATATCCGTTACAGGCATTACGATTATAGAAAATATACTAAAAAATCCGGTTTTTGACATATACAAAACCAAAAACATAGAAACAAACATCACTGGAACAAACCTTCTTGCAAATTTAAACGTTTTTTCAAATGGACTCGTTTTATTATTTTTATTCTTTTTATTATTCAACTGATTTTGTACTTTTCTTTCGTCTTTGCTTGAAATCATGAGAAGAATTGAGAGTCCCAGAATACTTTTTGTAAATGCAATTAAAAGCCTTAAAATTACATAAATTATACCCGTATACCCTAAAATAGGTATAACTACTGGGACGTAGTACGTTATCATGTGTGATAATACTGCAGGAAATGAATTTGCGAGGGTTCCTGCCAAAACTTCTGTTTCGGTTAATTCTTTTTCAGTTATTCCATCTGCAAGCATTGTGTATCCCACAGTTGGACTGAAAAATGAAATTAATATCGAAGAAACTAAAAAACTGTTTAAATTAAGTTTTTGGGTTAATGGTAAAGCGCGGTTTGAAATTTTTTCTAAAAGTCCCTTGTTTACAAAATAATTCACGATATATATGGTTAAAAGTACAACTGCGGAAATCCTCAATGTATATAAAAAAGAACTGTAAAAGGCCTCTGCAAGTAAGGTACCATCCAAATTATCACCGGGTAAAATAATAAATATAATCTAGTGTAATTTTGATTATACTAATTCCCCAATATATAACCTGTTGCATGGTTTTAAAATGATACTCAACGAAAAATCCAACGTAAATGACCTCAAAAGACGCCTAAATATTATAAACAGAACTGAAAAATTAGAAATCGAATCTAAAATAGATGAAATTGGAAAAAAATGGCAAAAAATAATCGAAGAAACCAAAAGTGATTTCGAACTCACTTCAATTTTGAATTTAATCGATTTTAGAAAGGAAAAACTAATATCAGAAGTTTCTAAAAAAGAGATTTCTGAAAAAGATAAAGAACTACTGGTTGCTAAAATTTATGAAATAAGGCAGAATTTAGAAATTATAAAAAAATAATTGAATAGGTAATATTAAATAAATCAAATTTAAAGCATTTTTTCAATTTTTATCGAGTAATCGTCTTTATTTTTTACAATTCCGATTATTTCAACATCTGCAAACTCTTCAATTGTTTTAAACGTTTCTTCATAGTACGGAACATCTTCAAGTTTATTGATACAGTTTATAATAATTCCTTTTACCAAAATTCCTTTTTTTCGCAAATATTCAACTGACAATATTGTGTGGTTGATTGTTCCAAGATCGGGTCTTGCAACCAATACACAAGGTAAATTTAAATCTTTTATCAAATCTGCCATTAAATAATTTGTCACTATTGGAACGCAAACTCCACCGGCCCCTTCGACAATTAAATAATCGTGATTTTCCTTTAATTTTTGAAAAGATTCTTTTATTTTTTCGATATCTATTTCAAAATCTTCAACTTTTGCAGCAATGTTTGGAGATAGCGGATTTTTCAAGTTTATCGGGTTTAATGTTTCAATACCTTCAGAAAGATTAAGTTCTTCTTTAGCATAGGTTGTATCCTCAACCCCGCCTGACTCGATAGGCTTCATATAACCAACATTTATGCCCCTTTCTTTCAAAATTTTTCCTAAAATTACTGAAACGTAGGTTTTTCCAACTCCAGTATCGGTTCCCGTTACAAATAGCGTTTAAATCACCCATTGTTTATTTTTGAAATGCTTTCGCATAGGTATTCAAAATCTTCCTTTTTATTTTCTGCGGTTATACTTACTCTTATTCGTTCAGAACCTTTTTTAACGGTCGGATAACGAATTCCAACACAAAATATCTTGTAATTTAAAAGTTCTTCTGAAATTTTTATCGATTTTTCCCCGAATAAAAATGGATATATTGGAGTAATCTTTTCTTCCAGAATAAATCCTGAAGATTTAAAGATTTTGTTTGCAATATCGATATTTTTAGATAATTTATCCGTTAATTCACCTGATTTTATCAATTCAAAAGATTTAATACTCGCAGAAATTACTGCTGGAGGAAGTGCTGTTGAATAAATAAAACTTCTTGAAGTATTTATCAAATAATCGATTAATTCTTCAATGCCAGTTACAAATCCACCAACCGTTCCAACTGCTTTTGAAAGGGTTCCTATTTGAATAATATTGTCAGTAGGTTTTATTTTGAAATGATGAAGTGTTCCTTTTCCCCCGCCCAAAACACCGGTTCCGTGTGCATCATCAAGTATCAAAACTGCATTATATTCGTCTGCTATTTTTTTTAATTTGTCTACTTGTGCAATATCTCCATCCATACTGAATACTGCATCGGTTACAATGAATTTATTTTCATAATTTCGGTTTTCTTCCAAAATTTCGATTAAATTTGAAATATTATTGTGCGGATAAATTTTTTTGTCAGCCCTTGAAAGTCGTATTCCATCAACTATTGATGCGTGATTTAATTCATCGCTCAAAATTAAATCTCCTTTTTTACAGAGTGAACTTATAACTCCCAAATTTGCGCCATATCCTGAAGAATAAACCAGCGATTTTTCAGTTTCTTTGAACTTAGAAATTGTTTCTTCAAGTTTTTCATGGTTTACGTTTCCAGAAGTTAATCTTGAACCTGTTGCCCCCGCACCGTATTTTAATCCATCATCGTATGCATTAATTACTTCTTTATTTTTTGATAAACCCAAATAATCATTCGTAGAGAAGTTTAGTTCAATACCTACTTCCCCCCTTAATTTTCTATAGAGGTTTTGATGTTTTATCAAATCAAGCTCTTTTTTTAAGTTTTTCCGAAACATAAACGCACCTAATAAACAATAACCGGCATGTTTTCAAGCTTATCATATAATTCATCGATTTTTGAATTTTCAACAAAAAATACTCTTCCGCCAACTTCGCCATTACCTTTAAGATTTAAAATTCTAAAATATCCATCTTTAGTTGCAATATAACCTGTCGTATATGAAAAATTATCAGATGTGCAGAGTTCTGAAATTACACCACAGTTTACAACTTTTGTTGCAATTGCGATTGCATCGACAGTCCTTTCAGATAATGAGCTATTCCCCAATATTTTTTCGGATAATTCATCTGTTGTATCAATGTTTTTTACACGAATTCCCCGATTTGAATCAGTTTCGAGCCGATTTCCATCCAGATCCAAAATTGCGGCTCCACGCATATTTCCTTCGTCAATTATTTTAAATGCAAAATCAATCAATTCATCGATTTTTTCGATGTCTTTTCCATTCTTTAAATAATATTTTTCCAGTTCATTTTTCAAAAGATTCCTTGCAATAACCCTTGAAGTCTCTTTTGAAGTTGAATGAACTGTTTTTATTTCAAGATGTTTTAAATTATTTATTTTTTCTGTAACTTTTTCTATCTTTAAATTTATGAAATCTGGAACGCCATTTTCATGACCCATTGCACGTTTTATCAGTTCTGAAGAAATTTCTTCAATTTTTTCTTCCGTAACTAATCTTTCAGCTCCCGAAACATGTTTTCCGTTTCTTGAAGCTCTCATTTTTAAACTAAACATTTTTTAATCACTTACTTCTTGCTTAAATATAGATTAATTTTTTTGTATTTATCATTATCGATAATTATAATAAAGACGGCCAATCTGTCATTATTTTTCATTAAAAACATCTATCACGATTTATAATGAGCAAATATCTATATATATGGGGTAGATTATAGTAATATCCAACAGAAGGTGAAATTATGATAAATACTAAAGTTAAAACAACGGATGTAGAACTTACAGAAATCAACGAAATTTCAAATGACCTTAAAAGGCCATACAGAGGAAACAATACTATAAAATACGCAGCTTACGCATTTAACATCGTTGTAATCGCATCCATAGTTTTACACTAATTTAAAAAAGAAATTATTTAAGATTTTTGCCCATATACGGACCTACTCTTTTGTATCCCAGTTTTTTATAGTATTCTCGGACTCCAATTCCACTGTTGATTAATAATTGATCTTTTTTGAACTCTTGTTTTGCAATTTTCTCAGCTTCATCAATTAAAAGTCTCCCATAACCTTTGTGCTGCCATGAAAGTTCTTTTGAATTACCCTCGAGTTCTTTCTGCTGTCCACAAACATGAACCTGCCTTATAAGTGCAGTTTTATCAGTTATTTCTTTTCTGAATGGATTACTTGGAATTCTAAGTCTTAAATAGCCTATTAAAAGATCGTTTTTGGTATCCTCAAACGATAAGAATATATCGGTTCCGCCGCTTGATTCGTAGTCTTCCCTGCATAACGATATACTTTCTACATCGGGCTTTATTCCTTTCTTATAGGTAACGTGGCCAACTTCTCTGCACCGTATACATTTACAAGATATTCCTTTTTCTTCCAAATTATTGTAAACAAGTTCCCCAAGGTTACTTTTCTTAACGCCTGCATCAATTACCGTTACAGGAATATCCCTTTGAATTCTTGAAGTCCTGACCCATTTCGGCATGATTGATTTTCCATAGGTAATAACTTCCACAGCCTGTTCATCAGTCATCGGAATAAATTCCCCACTCTGCCATAATTCATAGACTTCAGTTCCAGGAATTACAAGACATGGATAAAATTTAATCAAGTCTGGTTTGAAATTTGGATTTTCAAATACTGTTTTAATTGTTTCTTTGTCCATTTTTGGAGTTGTTTTTGGAAGTCCGGGAATTAAGTGGTATGAAACTTTCAATCCGCTATCTTTTAAAAGCTGGGTTGCCTTAATTGATGCATCGGTTCCGTGTCCTCGTTTTACAAACTCTAAAACTTCATCGTTTGTACTCTGAATTCCAAGTTCTACCCTTGTAGTTCCAAGTTTAAGCATTTCATTGATTTCCTTTTCATTGCAATAATCAGGCCTTGTTTCTAGAGTAAGTGCCACACATCGGTGCTTTGCAGTTTCGTTTTTTTCTTGAGCTTTTTCAAGAGTTTCTGAAACTTCACCATTCATTGCATCGAAACATCTTTTTATGAAATTTTCTTGATATTCGATATCTCTTGCCGGAAAAGTTCCACCCATTATTATCAGTTCTACCTTATCTGTTGGGTGACCTACTTTTTCAAGCTGTGAAAGCCGTTCACTCGTCTGAACGTATGGATCAAAATTGTACATTACTCCACGCATTGTTGCAGGCTCTTTTCCCGTGTAACTTTGTGGAACATCTCCAAAATTACTCTCCTTTCCACCAGGGCAGAACGAACATTTTCCATGTGGGCATGGTTCAGGTGAAGTCATTACTGCAACCACTGCAACACCTGAGAGTGTCCTTATGGGTTTTTTTCTTAAAAGAGGAAGTAATTCCTTTTTTTCTTCTTCTGAGGCCTGACTGATAATATCTGAATTTGGAGGAAATCCCACATTTAAATCAAATTTACGAAGACATCTCGCCTTGATATCCTCTACCTTTTGTTTTTTCCTCTTTGGATCCAGATCCTTTATTTTTTCTTTTTCAGCTAAAAGATTAGAAATGATACATCGTATAAATTCCGGATAGTCACTCAAAAAAATCACCTGTCTCGGCATGAATAAACAGTAATATATAAAAACAGAATATAACTTTATTAAGTAATTCTTATTCGATTATCTTATTAAATTATATTTATGTTTATCTTTTTACGGAAATTGGTGGTTTTATGAGAGCTTTTCTAATCGGCAGGTGGCAGCCATTTCACAAGGGACATTTGGAAATAATAAAAAAGATTTCAAAAGAAGTTGACGAGATAATCATAGGTATTGGAAGCTGTCAAAAAAGCCATACCCTAACAGATCCGTTCACCGCAGGAGAGCGAATGATGATGATTACAAAAACCCTTGAAAATTACGATATAAATTATTATGCAATCCCGATTAATGATATAGATTATAATGCAGTATGGGTTTCGTCTGTTGAATCGTTAACTCCGCCATTTACTACAGTGTATACTGGAAATTCGCTTGTTAGAGAATTATTCTCTGAAAAAAACTACACAGTTAAAAAACCGGAATTATACAATAGAACAGATTATTCTGGAACAAAAATAAGGAAAAAAATGCTTGAAGGAAGCGACTGGGAACATCTTGTTCCAAAAGAAGTTGTAAAAGTAATTGAAGAAATAGATGGAATCAACAGAATCAGAAGATTGAGTGAAAAAGACTACGATGAAGAGTAATTTACGTAGAAATTATCTTCAATTGCTACCCAATAATTATATATAAGATATCAAACTAACAGGATTAAGTCAATGACTTAGGTAATAACCTTACTCATTGGACTGGGAATCATCTAGAGGTAGATACAAATGGCAAGATTACACTCAGGAAAAAGAGGTTCCTCCGGTTCAACGAGACCATTAAGAACAGAAGTTCCAGAATGGGTTTCAATGAGCGCTGAGGATATTGAAGCAAAAATCGTTGAAATGGCAAAAGACGGTAAACAGTCAGCTATCATCGGAAACATTTTAAGAGACATGTATGGAGTCCCTAGCGTAAAATTAGTAACTGGCAAAAGCGTTTCATCAATCATGAAAGAAGCTGGTTTTTACACAGAAGTTCCAGAAGATCTCTTCAACTTAATGAAAAAAGCAATCAACTTGAGAAACCACTTGGAAAACAACCCAAGAGACACACACTCAACAGTTGGTTTAAAATTAATCGAATCAAAAATCAGAAGATTGGTTAAGTACTACAGAGGTACAAAAGTATTGCCAGCTAAATGGAGATACTCACCAGACACTGCAAGATTATTGGTCGAATAATCAAATTAATTTCTTTTTTTATTCTTTTTTGAAAAATTAAAAACAGTATTTTTAATAGTTTTATGATATTTTATTGATTCCAAAATTCATTGTAAAATAAGTCAAAGTCTTGATTATATTTTTTACCAATTTTTAACGCAAGTTCCGCATTTCTAAGTTCTTTTCCAAAATATGCTGCGTGATCCAGTTTAGTAATTAAATTTTCCCGTAACGCAGTTTCATAAATTTCTTTAGGAGTATGTCCTTTAATAATCAATTTTGGTTGAGTATGTACATAATACGTTGCGATTATTTCCTTATTTTTCCGATCAACGCGAATTTTAAAGCTTCCCCTATCAAGAAGTTGTTTTTCATTTTCAACTGCATCAATTATTTTTACATCTTCTAAATCAAACTCTTCATCGAATTTTTTATCTTTGTAATTTATAAGGTCATATCCAACATCTTTTGGAAGTGAATTTCGTTTTTTTGCTAAAAACAACATTTTTGACGCAATTTTCAACTCTTTTATTGAAAATTTACACTTTTGTGAAGCTTCAGGAGTAAACAAAATATTTCCGCCAATTTCTTGACCAATTGCCGCAATACTTGCATTTACTCCGTTACTGTCAACATCAAATAATTCTGTAACATTTCCAATTCCAAAAAACATAGGTATATTGTTTCTTTTTTTGAATTCGTAGCATGCAATTACACTTTCTGTGAAATTACAACCACTGTTATTTATCGGCTCTAAAATCGGGTCTGCGACAGCCGTTAACTTATTTTCTTCAAATTTTTTAAGAATTTTTTCCATATTCTGAATTTTTTCTGAAATTGATTCTGGAACTTCATTTGTTTTGTAGTTTGTTGGAAGAACAACTGACACCGTGTTTTTTTCTTTTAAATGTGGAAGTAATTCCCCAAAATTTCCTGAGTCCACACTTAAAATCATATCTACGTCTAAATTTACTGCTTCAATAAGTTCTTTAGTATTTAGTGTATCGACACTGATCGGTTTATCAGTAATATCCCGTACAGTTTTGATTATTTGCTTTAAATCTTTAGAATAATCTTCATTACTAACCATTCCCAGATCGATCATGTCTGCTCCGGATTCAACGTAATAATTTACTTTTTCTTCGAGTTCGTATTTAGAAAGCCACGGAACATGGACAATTTCACCAAGTACTCTCATCGGGTAATCGTTTCCAACTTTTAAATTTCCTATTTTTATATTTCCGTTTTTTAAGGGTAATTTTTCGGCATTTTCTATTTCTTTTTCGGCATTTTCTCGTATGAATTTAGCAATCTGCGAATCTGCATAATCTACTGTTGAAAGTTTAATTTTTTCGAGATTTTTTATTAAAACTGGAATATCTGAAGCTTCCCTAGTTGATTTGAAACATTTTATTCCTGTTTCTTCGTAAATTCTTGCTAAATCGTGTCTTATAAGTCCTGTTACGAGTACAAAATCATATATTTCGGATAATTTTTTATTTTTTGATGTTTCAATGTTTTTTATTTCTTTTATTATCAAATTAGGGGTTAAAAAAGCAGCAATTGAAATTTTCGCTTCAAAAACGTGGATAAAGTCGTAATTTTTTATTGCAGATGAAACTTTATTAAAAGCCTGCTTTCCAGTTATAACAAGTATTTTCATTAAATCACCGAAAAATATGGAATTTTTAAATTGGGATCCGAGAAATTTCTAATTTTTAGGAATAATCTTAAAAATTACTAGTACATATATTTCTAGTAGCTAATAATGTTTGTGATATGATGACTTTGAAGCAAATTTACGTCAATAAATTTAAGGGACTCGTTAGAAAAGAGCGAGACCACGAAATAAATTTTCACAAGGCAGAAATTAAAAAATTAGGAATAAAACGTGAAAATGTTGGAAGAGCCATTTTAAACTTAAACGGAAAAGTTCTTCGAGAATTTTTTGGAGAATATATTGTAAGATATGGAAGACGTGAAAAATTTAAGAAAACAGATATTTCCGTTGGAGATGTTGTTTTAGTGAGCAGGGGAAATCCACTCCAAAGTGACCTTTTAGGAACTGTAATTGAAATTGGATCAAATCACGTGGACGTTTCAATGGAAAATGTTCCAAAATGGGCTTTAAACGATATAAGGATCGATCTTTACGTAAATGATGTTACATTTAAAAGAATGCTAAATGCACTTGATAAATTCAATAGTACGGATAATCGACTTATTGATATTATTTTGGGAGTAGATGGTCCAAAACAATCTAAAAAAACAGAAATTCGATTTTTAGACCATAGTTTAAACGAATATCAAAAAGAAGCGGTTTTAGAAGCTCTTGCTGCAAGAGATTTATATTTAATACATGGGCCCCCTGGAACTGGAAAAACAAGAACTATTTCTGAAGTAATTTTACAGGAAGCTTTAAGGAAAAATAAAGTGATTGCAACGGCAGATTCAAACATTGCAGTTGACAACATTTTGTCAAACATTTCAAAGTATGAATCTTTCAAAATCGTTAGAATCGGACACCCTTCAAGAATTTCTAAAAAATTGATGAAATATTCTCTCCAAAATAAAATTACAGAACATCCTAACTACAATACCTTAAAAAAGATGAAAATGGATCTTCAGAAAAATTACGAAGTGAGAAAAAGTTTCAAAAGACCTGATCCAAAATGGAGAAGGGGGATGACTGATGATGATATAATTATTTTTTCAAAATTAAATAAGGATATACGGGGCGTTCCAAAGGAAACCATTAAAAAAATGGCTGATTGGGTAATTTGCAGTGAAAATATTGTTAAATTAAAAGAAAATATCCAAAAATTTGAAAAAAAGCTAATTGACGATATCATATCCACAAGTGATGTTGTTGTTGCCACAAATTCCATGGCTGGAAGCGAGATTTTAGAAGATTACAAATTTGATGTTTGTGTAATCGATGAAGGAAGTCAGTCAATGGAACCTTCCTCATTAATTCCAATTGTACTTTCTAGAAAATTGATTATTGCAGGAGATCACAAGCAACTTCCACCAACAGTCCTAAGTGAAGAATTGGAACTTAAAAAAACACTCTTCGAAAGGTTGATCAGTGAAAATCCCGATTTTTCAAAGATCCTTCAGGTCCAATACAGAATGAATGAAAAAATTATGGAATTTTCAAATGAAATGTTCTACGAAAATAAACTTATCGCACACGAATCTGTAAAATCGCACAATCTGCTCGATATTGTAGAAAACGTCTCAAAAGAAGATAAAGATATTGTAAACAAAAAACCGCTTCAGTTTATAAATGTGAACGGTCAGGAAAAACAGGACTCGTTTAAATCATCATATAACGTTGAAGAAGCTGAAAAAGTAGACGAAATAGTTTCAAAACTTCGAAAATATGAAATCCCCGTAAGTGTAATAACCCCGTATGATGCGCAGGTAAAATATATCTCTAACAAGTTAAACACTGATGAAATAGAAGTTAAATCCGTTGACGGGTTTCAGGGCCGAGAAAATGAAGTCATAGTAATATCTTTTGTCAGAACTGATAAAATGGGATTCTTAAAAGACCTAAGAAGATTAAACGTTGCAGTTACGAGGGCGAGACGAAAGTTGATAGTTGTCGGCTCCAAAAATTTGTTGATAAAGGACGATGCATACTCAAAATTTTTAAATTGTTTCAATGATAACCGATAATCAAAAGAAAAGATTGAATATTTCTCGAAATAATTAAAGAATACCGCTTTATTCCTTTTGTTTTTGCGACCGAATGATTTATATATGATAATATTTTATTTAGTTTGCTAATTATTATTTTCTATTTTGTATAGCTATTTAAAACTTAAAAATTTAAAAAATACGAGAGGTGTCTATCCTTATGATGAAAACAAGCGCAATACATTCCCCATTTGAAGCTCCAAATACAATTTCCCTTGTAGCTGGAACTGGAGATGCAAACAACCCACTTAATGCTTTCGACATGTCACTGTTAGAATCCGGTATCGGAAACTTAAACTTGATCAGAATCAGCAGTATCATGCCACCAAAAGCAGCAATTATTCCACTCCCAAAAATCCCGCAAGGTTCACTTGTTCCTACCGCATACGGTTACCAAATAAGCGAAGTAAAAGGCGAAACCGTTGCAGCAGGTATCAGCGTTGCAGTTCCAAAAGATAAAGAATTATGTGGTCTTATCATGGAATACGAATGCATCGGCGGTAAGAAAGAGTGTGAAGACACAGTTAGAAACATGGCTAAAGAAGGTTTCGAAATGAGAGGCTGGGAAATCGACGAAATCATTTCAATCGCTTCAGAACACACCGTTGAAAACATCGGATGTGCATTTGCAGCTGCAGCTCTCTGGTACAAATAAAATAATATACTTGTAAACAGAAACTATCATAAAATTTCACATATGTGGGATATTGAAACCATGATTTTAAACAAAACTGTCCAAAAAAACATAAACTACAAAAAAAACGTGAAAAGAGGCGAGATCGTTGAAACAGTTAGGAAAACACATCATCCTCGAACTTTGGGGATGCGAGAATCAAGCCCTGGATGACCAGCCGGGCATAGAAAAAATGCTTGTTGACGCAGTAAAAGCATGCGGAGCTACATTAATCTGTGTAAAAACACACAAATTCTCACCCCAGGGGGTAACCGGGGTTGCAGTATTATCTGAAAGCCACATAAGTATTCACACGTGGCCTGAACTTGGATACGCTGCAATGGATGTATTTACCTGCGGAGAACACGTTGCTCCACACGATACAATTCCAGAAATTCAGAAATTCTTAAAACCTGAAAAAATAGATGTTATGGATATAAAAAGAGGAATCATTGAAGTTGATGAGGTGAAAGAATGAAATTTGATGCATGGTACACAGAACCACAGACTGAAAATTTAAGCCTTTCGACCAAATTAAAAGATATCCTCTACGTTGGACAGTCCGAATATCAGGAAATTCAGGTTCTTGACACTTACGAATTTGGAAGAGTCCTGATTTTAGAAAACACGTACCAGACCAGTGAAAGAGATGAATTCATATACCACGAATTGATTTCACATCCTGCACTATTTACTCACGGAAACCCTAAAAAAGTTCTTGTTATCGGCGGTGGAGATGGCGGAACTGTTAGGGAAGTTTTAAAACATAAAAGCGTTGAAAAAATAGACTTCGTCGAACTCGATGGACAGGTTGTAGAAGTTGCTAAAAAGTTCCTTCCAACTTTAAGCTGCGAAATAGACAACGAAAAAGTAAACACGATCATCACGGACGGTATAAAATACGTTGCAGAAACTACTGAAAAATACGACGTAATCCTCGTAGACTGCCCAGACCCGGTTGGCCCTGCAGCAGGATTATTCGAAAAAGAGTTCTACAACAACCTCTTCAAATGTTTAAATGAAGACGGAATCATGGTTCAACAAACTGAAAGCCCGCTTTTACACGAAAAATTGATAAATAAAATCAAAGGACACTTAAAAGATGCTGGCTTTTCAACGATTCGCCCACTTGTTTGCAGTATTCCAACATACCCAAGCGGATTCTGGAGCTTTACATTGGCTTCAAAGAAAAACGATCCCTTAACTTCAGATGTTTTGGAAATTGAAAACAAATTAAAAGACATGGCTACAAAATACTACGACCACGAAGTCCACAAAGGAGTATTTTTAGCTACACCCAGATACTTAAAAGATTAATTCCTACCTTTTTTATTGTTTATTTCTTTGGTGATATCATATGTATTTTGAAGATTACTCCAAGTTTATTGCCGCTTATGATAATTTTAACGATGCTGATTTTGTTATTTTTGGAATCCCATTTGATGCTACAACATCATACAAACCAGGAGCACGATTTGGGCCTGATGAAGTTAGAAACGCTTCTTGGGGCCTTGAAACGTTTAGCCCGATTTTAAAGAGAGATTTAATTGATGTAAAAATTTGCGACAAGTATAATCTTTTAATGGAAGGAAACCAGTCTGAAATTATAAATAGGGCATACAACGCTTCAAAAGAAATTTTAGAAGCTAAAAAAATCCCTGTAATGATTGGCGGGGAACACTCTGTAACTTACCCAGTTGTAAAAGCTGTGAAATCGGTTTATGATGACTTTGCAGTAATTCACTTTGATGCTCACTGCGATTTAAGGGACGAATACATGGGAAATGAGCAGTCCCATGCAAGTGTAATACGAAGAACTTACGATTTAACAAAAGATATCTTCCAATTTGGAATTAGAAGTGGCGACCATGACGAATGGGAATTTGGATGGGAAAATACCAATATTTCAATGGAAATGCCTACAAAAGACGATATCAAAACGATTAAAGAACTTGAAAAACCAGTTTACGTAACAATCGACATTGATGTACTCGATCCTGCATTTGTACCAGGAACTGGGACTCCAGAACCTTGCGGGTTTACTCCAAAAGAACTTATAAACTCACTTTATCTTTTGGAAGAAATTAAGGAAAAAATTGTTGGTTTTGACGTGGTTGAAGTTTCACCTCATTACGACATTGGCAAGATTACATCTGTTACGGCAGCAAAAATCATTCGTGAATTGATACTCACCATAAGCAAATAATACGTCAATATTCGCAAAAATACGCGTTAATTCAAAATCAAATGTTAAAATTTAAATATAAAAATAAACATATCTGTAAAAAGTAAGAATCGTGGTGATATTTTGGTATCTGATAATGTAATGAAAACTATTGAGGAAATAGAATCACAAATCTCCCAAGACACTAGGTACATTGAACTTGTAACAACTGTCGAATATTTAATAGGTCTCGTTGTGGACGACAAAAAGGAAACATTTAGAAAAGCTTTAAACGATGCTGAAAACGTTGAAGACGTAAAAGAAGTATTAAACGCTATAAAATTACAGATAGGATCCCAAGGCGCTAAGAAATACCTCGGAATTTAATTTAACTTATTTTTATTCTATTTTAACTGTTAATTGAGAGTACAATTACTCCACTTAAAATCATTACAATCCCGGCTATTTGCGGGTATGTTAACTGCTCTTTTAAAAAAATTACTGCTAAAATCGTGGTTATTGCAGGCCCGATAGATGATAATGGTACCACAAAACTTGCTTTTCCCTTGTTAAGTCCATAATAAAGTGCAAGTGTTCCAAGTATTACCAAAACTGCGGCAATTACTCCGTAAATTAAAACTTTATTTGGATAATCGAGTAGATTCCGGCACTTTCCACCAAATAATATAACACATAAAAAAATTCCAACGATATTTACAATGATCCACTGAAGATACGGATCCTCATTTGAAACAATTTTTGCAAAAAAAGTACCCACGCCATATAATACTGCAGCGATCAGTCCAATAAGTACGCCGTCCATACCCGCCCCTCAAAAAAAATTGAAAAATTAAATGTTTATTGATTTTACAGCCCGTACATTTTCTATTTTCTGGATTTCTTCCATTACATCATCTGAAATCATGTGGTCAACATCCAAGAACATAATACTGTGTCCTCCAGGCTCTCTTCTTCCAACTTGCATTCCTGCAATGTTTATTCCGTGTTCACCAAGGAGTACTCCAACTTTTCCAACCATTCCCGGTCTGTCGATGTGTTTTATTATACAGATTGTTCCTTCAGGTTTTATATCCATTCTGTATCCGTTGATTTCCCTGAAAACAATTTCATTGTGTTCGATGCTTCCAATTATCGAAATTTCATCATTTAATCCTTTAGCAACAATCTTTATTGAATTCCCATAATCGCTTTCAGACATTGTGCCTTCTGCAATTTTGATGTTTCTGCTTTTCGCAATTACTGGAGCGTTTACTAAATTAACACCTGCAAGTAATATTGGTGCTAATATGCCTTTTAAAAATGACCTTTTAATTATTTCGGTCTTTTCATTTGCAAGTCCGCCCATGTAGGTGATTTCCAAAAGTTCTATTGAATTGTCAAGGTATTGTATTGCCATAGAACCCATTTTTTCTGCTAAAATCATGTAAGGTTTTAATTTTTTCATTTTTTCGGTTGGAACCATTGGAAGGTTTACAACGTTTTCAGCAGATTCGCCTTTTAAAATTTTAACAGTTTGCTCTGCAACAATTGTCCCTGCGCTTAACTGTGCTTCTTCTGTTGAAGCTCCCTGGTGAGGAGTTCCAATTAAATTATTGAGTGTTAAAAGAGGACTGTCTTTTGGAGGTTCCTGCTCAAATACATCCAATCCCGCTGCTTTAATTTTTCCACTGCTAAGTGCATCATAGAGTGCAGCTTCGTCAATTAAACCGCCTCTTGCACAGTTCATAATAACCATGTTGCTTTTCATGAGTGCAATCTGATCTTTTCCAATCATGTGTTTTGTTTTCGGAGTTAATGGAACGTGAAGTGTTATAAAATCACTTGCTGCACAGAGTTCATCTACAGTTAACAATTTTATTCCAAGTTCTGATGCAACATCTTCTGGAATATATGGGTCATATGCAACAATTGTCATTCCAAATGCTTGAGCTCTTTTTGCAACTTGCTGTCCAATTCTTCCAAGTCCAACAATACCAAGCGTTTTTCCGTAAATTTCCATACCTTTAAATGATTTCCTGTCCCATTCGCCTTTTTTAATTGATGCAGTAGCCTGAGGGATGTTTCTTGCTGCTGAAAGCATCATACCAAATAAAAGCTCTGCAACTGATATTGATGATGCATCTGGTGCGTTTACCACAACTACTCCTTTTTCAGTTGCAGCATCCAAATCAACGTTATCTACACCAACCCCAGCTCTTGCAATGACTTTTAAATTTTCTGATGCTTCGATAATTTCTCTTGTAACGGTTGTTCCACTTCTAACTACCAGAGCATCTGCATCTTTAATTTTTAATTTTATCTCTTCAACTGTTAACCCGGTTGCTACTTCGACCTCGCCTGCCTGTTTTAAAATCTCAACGGCACTCTCGTGAAGCGGGTCTGTTATAAGTACTTTTGACATTTAATCACCTAAATGAATACACAATTACTACACATCTCAATTTAACACAAAATAGTTATGGTTAATAATTTAAATAATTACTCAAACTAACCTAACAGATAAATATCATGATAACAAACTTATAGAAAAATTACGGTGGAATTGATGTACGGAATTTTAGTTTTGGAAGACGGCACCATCATCAGAGGGGATGGATTTGGTGCAGAAGCCGAAGTGCTCGGTGAACTCGTATTTAACACTTCCATGACAGGATATGTTGAGATATTAACTGACCCCTCATACAAGGGCCAGATTATTACAATGACTTATCCTTTGGAAGGAAATTACGGTGTTGAAAAGGAATGGTTTGAAAGTGACGGAATTAAAGCAGAAGGATTCGTTGTAAAAGATATGACTGGATTAGAACTCGACGAATTTTTAAAAGAATACAATATTCCGGGAATTTCAGGCGTAGACACGAGATATATTACAAGAAAAATAAGATCAAAAGGAGTTATTAGATCCCTCTTAAAAACGTCCACCAACCCGATAACTAAAGATGAAGAAACAGAATTAATTAAAAAAGTAGTAGAATACCCAGATATTTCAGAAATCGACCTTGTTCCTGAAGTGTCCACTAAAGAAACAGTTACATACAACGCAGAAAATGAAAAAACAAGTTGCGTCCTTATCGATTGCGGAGTAAAACAGAGCATTGTAAACTGCCTCGTTGAAAGGGGATGCAGTGTTATAAAAGTTCCATACAACTCTAAAAAAGAAGAAATTTTATCATACAACCCAGACTTTGTACTTGTTTCAAACGGCCCTGGAGACCCTGAAAACATGCTTGAAACGGTAGATACCGTTAAAAATTTAATTGGAACACTCCCAGTTACAGGAATTTGCCTTGGCCACCAGCTAATTACAATAGCACTTGGAGGAAAAACCTACAAGTTAAAATTCGGCCACAGGGGCGGAAACCAGCCTGTAAAAGATATTGAGTCTGGAAAAGTGTACATCACATCCCAAAACCACGGATTTGCTACTGATGATAAAATAGTTCCAGCAGGTTCAGAACTGATGCACATGAATTTAAACGATGATACAGTTGAAGGAATAAGAAAAATTGAATCAGAAGACATCAAAAATACAGTGTGGAGTGTTCAGTACCACCCAGAAGCAGGTCCTGGTCCACATGATGCTAGATTCCTCTTTGATGAAATGGTTGAACTTGGAATTAAGTTTAAAGCAGAAAAAGCATACTAACTTTTTCAAAACTATTACTTTTTTAAAAATTTAATATAACTTTTGAATATAATTTTATTTTTTACGTTAAAATCAAAGGAAAAACTATGGATCCACAAATTAAAACCACTGCTCTTGAATCTTCAAAAAAAGCCCTTGATTTAACCTATCAAAAAAATGAAATTTCAAAAGAAATTTATGAAAAATTACTGGAACTTCACAAAGTTAGAAACAAGGATTTTGATGAATTTTTAGCATATCTAACAAGCCATAAAACAGATCCAAATCTGGAAAAAGAAAAAGCAGTGGTTGCATTTAGTGGGGGCGTAGATAGTACTACATCAATAATTATTGCAAATCAAATTTTTGAAATTTGTGCAGTTACAGTGCGTTCTAAATATATAATGGATGCGGAAACTGAAAAGAATGTATCGAAACTTGCAAGCGTGTTAGATGTTTCACACGAATTTATCGATGTGAACTTGGATTCTATTTTTGAAGATACAAAATCTGGAAAATACCACCCCTGCGGGAGATGCCACAGCACAGTTGAATCTGAAATTTTAAATTACGCTGAAAAAAATGATATAAGCTATATAATATATGGAGATATGCTTTCAATTGGTTATTTATCAATTAAAAAACTCGATAATAAAATTATTCGTCTAAATATTCTATCATTTTTATCACTGGCAAAGGATGAAAGCAGAACTATTTTAAAAGAGTTTAACATTAATATAAACCAGTCTTACGGCTGTCAGCTGATTAAAAAAGCGCATAAACATAAAAGTATGCAGAAATTTACAATTCAAAGAATTTTAAGAGAAGTTAGGGCCCAAGTAATAACTCCAGAAGAGGGTTTGAAAAATATACTCGATGTTGTTAAAATGTAACTACTTTACTGCAATTGAAACAGAAACTCCGTCTTTTTTCATTTTATTTAAAACAATATTTTTCATTTCAAAATTGGTTTCTCCAGTAAGTTTTAAAATTCCAAGAATTGCGCAGGGTTCACAAACTCCGTAAGTTCCAATCGTTTTAAACACAAAATCAGAACGATTTAAAGACATTTTTGAATAAATTTCATTTATTTCATCGATTTCAAATATAAACAGACTTTTACCAAATCTTTCAGCAGTTTTCAAAATTCCAGATTCATCTTTTTTAATGGATACCGTTGAAAAGGAATCGATTCTCCATGTAGGAATGTCCCTTAAATAAAGCGCTTTTTTAACTGCCCAATACACTTTATTCGTTTCAATATTTTTTCTCGAACCTAATCCCAGACTTACAGTTTTTGGTTCTAAAAGTATATCATCAACTGAAACATAATTTTCGTTGTGAAAAGAAACATTGTAAGAATTTAATAACTTTTTAGAAGCTTTCCAGGATTTCGGAATAATTAAATCGGGTTTTTCAGATAAAACTTTTTTATTTATCAAAAGTATATCTTTTTTCAATGGATTTTCTAAAAAATAAATTTTTGATAGTTCATCAATCCCAATTTTTCCGTTAACGTCTGTTGCAGTTGTTTTAACAACATTCAAATTCAAAGAATTTCCGATTAAATCTGAAAAATAGTTTCCACCACCTATGTGGTTTGAGAGAAGCGGTACTACGTATTTTTTTGATTCGTCCATCAAAATTACAAAAGGGTCTTTTAATTTATCATTTTGAATTTCTGTAATGTATTTTCTCAAAACAATTCCTGAAGCCATTATAAAGATAAACCCGGTTTCGTTTCCAGTTATTTCAAAATCTTTTATATTAAAAACTTCGTTATCATAAAAATAGTAATCAAAAACCGATTTTACATCGTTTGCCAGTTTTTTGGCATTTTCTGTAATGTAAACAATTTTTATCATCATAACCCCAAAAGATGAAATTTCAAAAAATAATTAATTTTAAAGAAGTTTTGCAGCAACTTCTTTTGCCTGCTCTCTTTTTTCATGTAAATCAGTCATGAACTCAACTAATTTTTGGTAGCATTCTTTTTTACAGGTTCCACAGGTTAATTCCCCGCTTTTACATTGTTCATATAATTTTTTAAGTTCTTTATCATCTTCTATTAAGTGGTAAGTGTATAATTCATATACAACACACTCTTCAGGAACTCCACCAAGTTTTTTCTGCTCTTCGAGAGTCTCCCGTCCACCAGTTTTGCATGACATGACTTTTTTCTTAAATGATTTTGTAGGTTCATCTGAAAGATATATTGCAGTTTCAGGCTTTGATGAACTCATTTTTCCGCCTAAAAGACCAGTTATAAATCTGTGATAAGTTGAAGATGGCGCAATAAATTTAAAATCTTTGTATCTTCCCGCAATATCTCTTGTAAGCCTTATATGCGGATCCTGGTCAATTCCAACTGGAACTACAACGGGAACCTTTTTTTCAAGCTGAGGATGGAGTATATCTGCAACCTGAACAATTGGTGCAAAAACGTGCCCGATGTTTGTTTCTCCACCAAATCCGTAAATTCCCCTCATTTCAGTGAAATTCACCCGTTTAGAAAGTCGCATTGCAAGGTCTTTTACTGTTTCATTTTTTGATTGCAAATAAACATTGATTTCGGGATCGAGTCCTAAAGCGATGTAATTTGTTATGTATTCTTCAATTGCAAGCTTTTTAGTGGTTTCAAAATCCATTCCTCTTGCCCAGTAAGCCTCTAAATCAGCAATTGGAATGTATATATCTGCGCCATATTTTTGGTAGTATAAAAGCTGGTCAACAACCATTTTATGTCCAAAATGCATTTTTCCAGAGGGCATCATGCCTGAAACTACGGTAAAGTCTTTTCCGTTGTTCATTGCATCTGCAATTTTTTGAAAATCCCTGTGCCCAAACACAATCCCTCTTTTCATGAAGCTGTGCGGTTCTTTTAACGTGTTTACAATTTCTGAAATTGGATTTACACCAAATTGCTCCATTGTTTTTTTATAGTCCAAATCGTCTGAAACATCCCAAGGAGTAATCAATATTTCACCTTAATTAAATCAAATAACTTATTCATAGTTTTCCGGCAATTTTGCAGCAGTTTTATGACATTCTGCAAGTCCTAATGCTGCTACAGCACCAATTATACCGCCGTTACCAGTAACTTCTATAATTTCAATGTTGTTTCTCATTGCAACCATTTTAGCCTCGTTTATAGGCACCATTTCCCGTTTAGCTTTCATGGTGTAGAGTTTCATGCTTTGTGAAGGAGTAAGTCCCCTGTAAATTGCAATTGCAGTTTTTTCGGAAAGTGTTTTTTCTTTTAAAAGTTTTTCAATTTCTTTTCCGATTTTATACTTGTATTCTGGGTAAACTGCAAAAGTAAGCGCAATTGACACACAATTTTGTGTTTTATTTGGATTTCCAGGGAATAACTGGGTTATCGTGTGGTCGATGTAAAAACCCATTTTGGATTCTTCAATTAAATTTCCAACCTCATTTGCTAAAACCCAAGTTGCACCTTCTTCTTTTGTATCGGTATCGTCTATTCCAACGGTTATTTTTTCCATTTTTGGAGTCTGGATCATTCCCCTTCCAAGTTTTGATCCCCCACCTTTTTCGATCAATTCAGCACTGATCACATTTTTAGCATTTTTTCTAAGTTCAATTCCAACCCCTGCACCTGCAAGGCCCGTATAAACAATATGGACATTCCCATCTTTTAAATAAACTTCTTCAATTCCTGCTGCACTAATTGAAGGAACTAAATTAAGCTCGTTTTTTCCATTCTTTAAAATAAAATGGTGTTTATTTCCACTTCTCCATGATGAAACAATTACTGGAGATGTTCTTTGATACTGGTACATCAGCCATTCTGAACCGTTCGGACATGGATGTTCTTCAATAAGCTCCGTAAGTCCAAGTTCTTCGTCAACCATTGCCACAATTTTCTTATAAGATACATAATCAGCCATTTTCTCACCAATTAAGCCCCGATCTCGAGGTAATTCATAATCTCTTCGTAAATTAAATCAAATAAATCTTTTTCATAGTTAGATATTTTTTTATCAATGTCTGTTCTCGAAAGAGCATAGTTTAAAATTATGAATTCGAGGTCTCTTTCAATATTTCGTAATTTCCTATCCAATCCAACCATTCTATTATATATATCCCATTTTAGTGAATTATCAACCGAAATATTTAAATTTTTCAACTTGTGAAGGCAACCGGTTAACTCGTCGTAGTTTGAAATTCTTTTATGTGCATGCAATTTTCTAAGATGGGTTTCAAGATCGTTTAATTTATGAGTATATGCCCTAAGTTCATTGTCTAAAAACTGTATTTCTCGCACATTTACAAGATCGCGATCCAGATCCTTTAACGTATCCTCTAAAATGCATATTTCGTTATACATGCCCACATAACTTTTAAAAACATCCTTTAATTTTGAACTTTCTTCAAATTGCGGGTCTTTTAAAAGTATGAGTTCTGCGAGTTTTTTCAGCTTTTTGTTGTATTCTGCCATAATTTCACGGTCGAATATTAGAATTAGTTGAATTGTTTAATTTTAAATATTTCAGCAATTATTATTTAACATGCCTTATATTTACCAAAACACCATGCGTTGCTTTTTTCATTTCTTTTCCGCTCATTAATGCCCTTCCAACACCCAGAACTTCATTATTTTTTACGATAACTACTTCGTCATTTACAGAAACGGATTCATCAGCATCTTTAAATCCTGGAGCGAATAATGAACCTTTTTTAACGTTAAAATCAACTTCTACCCAGTTTGTTTTACCAAGAAGTTCTCCACCCTGAGAAGTTAAAACAAAAAGGCCGTTATCATTAATTGAAGCTAATTGAACCGTATTTTTTCCATCTTTTATGAAGAATTTAACGTGTCTTCCTTTTATCATTACATCTTCAGGTAAAAAGTTCTTTCCGAGTTGGAATTTTGCAAGTTCCTGATAATTATGAAGTCTCTGTGCACGTTTTGATTTTGTATCGGCGGTTTGATCTAATTCTTTTAAGATATTTTTGAGATTTTTTAACGAATTGTCAGACGTTGGATCCCCATCTGAAGAAATTATGTAATCTTCATCGATATCCAAAATTTCAAGATAGTGTTCTGGTAGATGTGCTATTATCTTTACTTCTTCAAATTTAGATTTTGCGATTTCGATGTAATTTTTTAGATATTTGTTTATAAACTCTATCTCATCATAACTCCATTCTCCAGTTACAGGAATATCATAATCCACAAGCCTTTCAAGAGCTCTTGGAACTACTCCGTAAGGTGAAGTTAAAATCAATTCTTCCACTGGCATTTTTACGGAATTAATTGCATTTATGAAGAACTGGTGGCTTTTAGAATATGAATATGGTTTTTTTGAGGAACATGGAAGAAGTATGATTACATTTGTATAGGGTTCGTAATTTTTTGCCCTTTCAATATACTTTTTAACTTCTGGAATTTTTGTCTCATCAATCGTTACGATTATTTTTTTTGGCTTTGAAATTGGAATATTTGTAAGTTCAGGTTTGAATCGCCTGTAATTTGACCTTAAATACGGATTTGAAATCGTAGTTTCCTCTACGAGATTTCTTAAAGAACCTGTCTCGATGCAGAATTTTACTTCATCTAAAACCTGATCAATTATCGATTCGTTGAACGTCTTTAAAGATTCAAAATCTTCTTCTGATTTTATGAGTCTATTTTTACTAAATTTGTAGCCCTGCGCTGCATAGTAGCTTGCAGATGAATAATCAAAATAGTCTGCACCCATATAAACTAGCAATGGAATTTCTGATGGCATTGCACCTGGAACGTATATCCCAGAATTTGGAGAAATTTTTTCCCTTACGTTTGGAATGATTTCGATCATTTCCCTTCTTTTTACCATCTTTCGAAGGTCAGAAATTACGTAAATATCCATATTTTCTTCAATATCGATTAAATCAGAATATTTTCCAGTATTTATTATCTGGTAAGCTATTTCACTTTTTCTTACATATTCTGATTTATTTAATTTTACGAACTCTTCTGCAACTTCCCTTGGTGCATCAAAAGGAATTTTTAGAGTTTTTAGGAATGGAACGTCTATATCAAACTCAATTATTTTTGGAGTGGTCGTGGAAGAAGTTAATTCGTGTTTCTCCTTGCAAATTCTTCCTATATCGTATAATATCGGCTCTAACATCTAAACACCTTTAAATAAGAATCGAAATTTCAAAAATCTGATTAAACTTTTAAAATTAAAATATATCTCATATATTATTAAACTATCCTAAGGGCTATTTGGTAGGTTACAAGCACCTCAACAAATGCTGCAATCACAAATAATACTATAGAAACTAAAAAAATCCGCAAAGAATCCATAAAATAATCTTTATAATGTTTTTCTTTCCTAAATTTCTTTATTAAACTCATCGAAAGGACTAAACCCGAAGTTGCTGCCAAAATAAGTGCTGGAATTTCGAAAATACCATGAGGTCCGATTAAAAGTATAAATTCTAATGGATTTGTTAAATAAAAAACATAAGCCAAAAGATATGAATTTACGGCGATATTTATAAGTGCAAAAAACATAATGATATATGTAAAAGCTGCGACAAATAGGTTATTTGCTAAAATTATCGCAATTATTTCAAATGGGCCCTTATTTTCTATTGAAAAGCTCTGAACTTTTATTTTAAATGTTTCATACATCAAATCTCCAAAATAACGGAACTGAAACATGTCATAAAAAATAAAAATATAAGAAAGTACAAATGTTGCTAAAAATATGGCCAAAACTAAGTAAATTGTATTCTTATGCCTTTTCAATGCATCAAAAATCTCTAAAATTTCGTAAACTTCCTTACTCATGGTACCAAGCGTGATATTGTGACTGAATCTTTAAAAAATAAATGCAATTCATCGGATAAAAACATGTTGGAAAGTGATGTTGTCAAACTTTTGTCTAATTTGGGCGTTAATTTTGACAATATGCTAAAATGCGGAATGTACATGTGTATCTGCGATGAATCCGAAAAAAAAGAAATAGAAACAAAATTCCTAGAAATTATGGAAAAACAGATTAAAAATCCAAATGTATCGACTCTTTTGATATCTGCAATCGTTATGGATGAACGGGGAAGAAATGGGGGCCTTCCCTTCGATTACGATAGTGATCCGACTTACATCTACGCAGATGAAGTTATTGGAATGGCAATTGCAAATGAAATTGCAGGAACCAAAGCCACATTCAATTTCAAATGGTACGATGCAAAAAAACCAGGAATTATTGGAAAACTTGATAAAGAAGGATACATGTTTTTAGATGATGCTGTTGCAGGATTTGTAAGTGGATGCATGTCTAAAGTTTTTGAATAGAATTTTCAAAACAATATCTTTTTTTAATATATTCGATATAATATAAAACAAAATAATCTCAAAGAACGGGAAATCTATGGAAATTGAAAGACTTTATAAAAAAATAGTCGAATTAAGAGATAATAACTCTAGTAAATTTCTGGTGCTTTCAAAGCATATTCAATCGATGCCTGAAGATATGTTTGAATATATTCTGAAAAGACTGGAAACACAGATTGAAATTGTAAAAAAATACGGAATAGAAATAAGACCTGCGATAGATCCATTTGTCTCATCAGAACTTGGAATATATAGAAGGCTTGATGACTTAGAGCTTGGTGAACTTTTAGATTACCCAGAATGCTGTGTAAAATCTTTTTCCGAAACTGCACGATATGGGATCGATTCAGAACATTTGAAAGAAATTGAGAGTATGGATTTTGATGAAGATATATACGCAATTATACTTCCATCCGGATTTATTCCGTGCAGTATCAATTGTAAAGAAGCCGTAAATAATAAATTAATTGGTAAAATAGATAAAAAAACTTACGATAAACTTTTAAAGTTAGAAGAAGAACTTTTTAGGGAATTACCTCACTATCATGGGGCTTATGATGAATATTTTGAAAAAATAATTGTAAAAAAATAAAAAAGGGTAAATTTATGTATATTATCATTGCAGGAATGGGTAGAGTTGGAATTTCACTTGCAAAATCGCTTTCAGGTAAGGGACACGATTTGGTGTTGCTCGATCAGAACAAAAAAACATGTGAAGAAGTTGCAGGCGAAATCGATGCCCTCGTAATTAATGGGGACTGTACAAAAACAAAATCGCTTGAAAATGCAGGCATTGAAGATGCAGAAATATTTATTGCAGTTACTGGAAATCAAGAAATAAACCTGATCAGTGGATTGATTGCAAAAAAATTCAATGTTCCAAAAACTATCGCAAGAGTTAGTGAACCGGATTACAAAAGCGTGTTCGAAAGTCTTGGAATTGGTGTTGTAATAAGCCCCGAGCTTGTTGCAGCAAACTACATAGAAAAATTAATCGATAGACCTGGTGTTGTAGACCTTGCAATCGTTGGAAGGGGGGATGCAGAAATATTAGAACTCATAATTCCTCCAACATCAAAAGTTGCAGATAAAAAAATCAGGGAACTTGGTGGGGCAAAGGACTACGTCATAATTGCGATCTACGAAGGAAACGAGCTAAAAATTCCGGATGGAAGTACTGAATTAAAAGCATACGATAGAATCTTAATTTTGGTTAAAACAGATTCATTGGAAGAAGTTAGAAAAGTCTTTTCAAGTGAAAACAAGGAATGATTTAAAAATTAAAAATAATCTTTTTAAAATTTATTTTAAGTACTTTAAACAGTAATCTGCAATTTTTTCTGGAACATTTACAAAATTCATCATTCCCCTAAACTGCGGCGTGATATTTGCTTCCAAAATATAAGTATTATCTTTTGAGATTAAAACATCGATTCCAACGATATCTGCACCCAGTTTTTTTACAGAATCTAAAACCATATCTTTTGCTTCACTTGATAGATTAAATTCTTTTATTTCTGCACCAAGAGAATAATTCGCTTTCCAGCTGTTTTTTGGAATTCTTTCCATCGATCCGATGATTTCATTATTCAACACGAAAACCCGAATGTCATGAATGTATGGAATATATTCCTGAACAAAAAGTTCACTTCTTTCATCTTTTTTATTAAATACCTCAGCAAATCCAGACTCTGAATCTACCTTCAAAACCCCGTCCCCATATCCGCCATATATTGGCTTTATGACACAGGGAAATCCAAAATTAGCATTTATTTTTTCAATAATTCCAGACATATCCCCGGAATATGTTAAAAATGATTTTGGAGATACTTTTTTTAATTTTAAGTATGTAAAATATTTATTCTGACATGTTTGAATGGTTTCGGCGGAATTTATAACTGGAATATCTTTTGGAATATCATTTAATGCATAAATTCCTTCTTTTAAAAAATCCCGTTCAACCCTTGATAAAATTAAATCAAATTCATAGTTTTCGAATCTCATAAAAACTTCTAACGGGTCGATAAATTCAACGCTACATTTTTTATTAAGTTCTTCGTAAATCATTAAATTTTCAGGCGTTTTTTTGTGCGCCAATATTCCGATCTTCATAAAAATCCCTATTTTATAATTTGAACGTTTATAGACTCCAAATCTCCGCCCATTACATAGGATAATTTTATTTTAACAGTTCCTGCCTTTAATTCTCCAGTTATTGGAATCACAAGCGGTGGATTTAACATGGGGCTTGAACCAGAAATAAGATCCTCTTTTAATTTTGTATAAGTGTTCAACCTTACTGCCGGATTTTTTACGTCTTCTTTTAAATCAAAGTTAAGTAAATATTCGACATCTTCATCATTTACCTTGTAAAAATTAATAGTATCATAAATAATTTCGTTTGAAACCTCTTCTGACGTTACTTCTTCATCGTAATAAATGTGGTCCATTTTTGATTTAACAATCTGTGCAGAGTTATAAACTTCTTCTGGGATTATTATTCCCCCTTCTTTTAAAAGCCCTTTTTTGATTATTGAATTTAAAACCGGAACCTGTGGTTCGGTAATCAATCCAGTATCGAGAAGTTCTGCAATTACGATGTCTGCTTTTTCTGAAAAGGGATAATAAGCCGCGTCATCTTCGATAACAGTAATATTTTTAAAATCGTTTTCTTTTATATTTTCTTTAGTATAGTCAGTTGTTATAGGATCTAATTCAACTGCATAAACGTGTTTTGCATTTTTTGCTGCAATCATTGCAAGAATTCCACTTCCAGTTCCAAGATCAAATACGATATTACCAGATTTTACGGATTCTTCAACTGCTTCCTTAAATACTGAAACTCTTTCATCATCTAAAAGCATACTGTAGTGCCACTGAGGTACAGACAATTTTAATTCCACCAAGACCACCAGAGAATTTTAGTTTAAAAATGAATATCTTTGGTGATATATTAAACATACCAATCTTAAAGATTGGTTATAAAAATAAAAAAGATTGTTAATTCATAAATCCAATTTCTAGTTATTCAAATCTCAGAGAATATTCTCCAACATTAATATCAGAATATATTTCATCTTTTGAGTTCATTTTATGAATTTTCTTGGAAATTTCACTCAAAAAAGCTGTAACCTTTAGTCCTTCTTCCAAATTTTTAGGAATTACAAATATTTTTCCGTTTGGCCCCATATCCTCAATATAATTCCCATTTGCAATTATTTCATTTTTATGAATTATTTCAAAATTTAACATGGTTCGCCCCCATTCAAAACCATTGAAATATATAATTAAATTAATTTATTGGAACTTAAAAACTAAAATAGCGATATTATAAACCAGTAGTTAAAATTATGACTTTTATCAGTATATAAATATTATAATTAAATTAAAAATATTATAATAAATCCAGAACTTTTAAAAATAAGGATTGAAAGTTTTTCCAAAAATTTCTTAAGATATACCTTCCAAAACATTGTAAGAAAACATATCGTAAGTTAAAAAGGATCGATTAAAAACTATTCTGGTGCCATTATGGAAAAAGTAGTAATTACTGTTGACGAATTAAAAAAAATGATTCGAAATAACGAAGAAGATAAAATTGACGAAGTTAACGTTGTAACGGCAGGCACTTGCGGAATAATGTCTGGAACTTTGGGGATATTTCACATTCCAATTGGAGAATCATTTAAAAAAGCTGAAAAATTCTATTTAAATGGAATTGAAGGATATCCTGGACCCTGTCCAAATGAATTTTTAGGAAGTGTTGACTGCACAATTTATGGAACAAAACATTCTGGAAATTACGGTGGAGGATTTTTATTCAAGGAATTAATTTCAGGAAAAGAAGTCGAAGCAGTCGTTGAATCAGCTGGAAAAACATATAGAAAAATGTTAAAATTAGAGGATATACCAACTGCAAGACTTGTTGGAACCAGAAATGCATTTAAAAATTATGTGGCACTTACAAACACTGGAGAACCAGTAAATACAATATTTCATAGAAAAATGTTAAAACCTGGAGAAGCTTCGTTTTCAGGCTGCGGGGAACTAAATCCGCTCCAAAATATGTATTCTGATGAAAAATACATTACTGGAAAAAAAATACTTGTGAATGGCGCAGAAGGACTTATTTTGGGATATGGAACCAGATCCTCAAAAGAAAAACCAAACATGATGATTTCAGCAGATATGCATGAAATGGACGAATATTATATTGGGGGATTTGTAACGTCAGCAGGTGCAGAGATTTTTAACACGATTGCGGTTCCGATCGAAGTAAACGAAAAAAATAAAGAATATTTAAAGACGCTTGATTCTGAAATAGAACTTCCGCTAACAAATGTATTTGGAAGAACTAGTCTCGGTTCTGGAAAATATTCCGAAGTATGGGAAAATGCTGAATTAAGACCCAAAGTTGATATTAACCGATGCAGAGTTTGTGATTTTTGTGAAGCTCAAAAAATGTGCCCTACAAATGCAATCGTAAGGCTTGACCATTTGGGAAAAAGAAGCCTTCCAAATGAAAACTGCTTTGGATGCGGGGTCTGTGTTGATTCCTGTACTTATGGAGTATACCAGATGGATAGAAAAAGTATTTTGGATATTCCAATAACTTGCAGGCAGTCTGATAGAATTAGAGCATTAAAACTTGCGAAAGAACTTAAAAAACGAATTGAAAAAGAAGAATTTGAATTGTAATATTTATTTTAAAGTTAAAAAATAATTATTCATTATTTTCAAAATCCGTGTTTTCTTCCAAAATACTTTCTTTTTTAGATAAAAAATAATTTGAATAGCTTCTGTATCCAAATACCGTTAAAAACATCTGTAAAAACGGCATTGCAAGTACAATAAGGGCTATTGCAATCATTAAAAATACGTTTTGTGTGAATATTCCAATTAATACTGGGATCAATAATATAATAATCACCGGAATGACCACCAATATTGAAACGAGTGCCACTGCAACAAGTACAAGTACGTATTCTATTGATATTTTTGAAACTACTTCTTTTAAATCAAAAAATCCCATGAATTTCTTTTTATCTACGAAATTAATCGTTGCAAGGGTTATGTAAAGTGCTTCAATCACCGAAAGTACAAAAGACACCAAATTCATGAAAATGTTAAATATCAACAAGTTTGAATAACCATCATTTAACATCAAAAGTATAACAAATGGTGCTGTGACGATAACGCTTATTATTCCAAATATCACTTGTAAAATGAAAATTCCAAGGAAAAAATATGCCCCCTTAGTTAAAAGTTCTTTAAAATCTTCCCATTCTGGAAGTTCAAAGCTGCCTTCAAGGGTATTTTCAATTATTCTCATGTAATATCCATAAATAAAAGCAGTGAAAACTACACCAATCGTTGCAACTATAAAACCCAGTAAAACTCCGCCAAGAGATGTAACTAATGCAAGTTCCGGTGCAATATCCATTAAAGATGGGATTAAACTTGCAAACATTATAACAAGTCCTGATATTATTCCCCCAATTGAAATTAATTGGAAAACTCCGCCCACAAATATTTTTTTCGGATCGGACCATGCGAATTGTAGTGGATCCTTAATATACCGTTCAAAAAACATTTTTCCAAACACCCGCAATGCTATCATAATTTAATTTTGATATGCCTAATTAAATTATTTTTTTTCTTGCATATCTATGTAATTATTAATTTTACCTTTTGTATGGGTGATTTTGGTTAAAAGAATCGTCTAAAAAAGATATTTTGATGGTATATATTCCAAAATGTATCGAAAAAGAAGAATTTAAAAGTTAAGTGTTATTTTAAAATAAAAAAATAATTATTCATTATTTTCAAGATCCGTTTTTTCTTCCAACATACTTTCTTTTTTAGACAGATAATAATTCGTAATGCTTCTATACCAAAATACTGTAAAAAACATGCATAAAAACGGCATTGCAAGTACAATAATGGATATTGAAGCCATTAAGAGTACATTATTAGTAACCGTTCCAATAAGCACGGGAATTAATAGTAGTATACACACAATCATAGTTATCAAGATAGTAACGATGGATATTGCAACAAGCACAAGCACGTATTCAATAGACATTTTTGAAATAATTTCTTTTACCTCAAAAAATCCCTTGAAATCATTTTTATCCACGAAATTAATCGGTGCAAGTTCCATGTATAATGTCTGGACAATTGCCATTCCACAAGATATCAAATTTATAAGTGCTCCAATAATAAGCATATTGGAAAAACTTTCCGACCACATAGTCAACCATAGGGGTAAATAAAACGGAATTATGAGTATTGTTGTTATTAGAGTAAATACTGCATAAATAATAAAAAGTCCAGTTAAAAAATACGCACCCTTTTTTAAAAGTTCTTTAAAATTCTCCCATTCTGGAAGTTCAGAACTGCCTTGAAGAGTATTTTCAATTAATTTCACACAGTATCCGCCGATAAATGCATAAACGACCACACCAATTGTTGCAATTATAAATCCAAATAAAACTCCACCAAGTGAAGCAAATAATGCAATTTCAGGTGCAATATTCATTAAAACAGGAATTGCACTTGCAAACATGACCATAACTCCAACAGATATCCCAAACATAGAAATTAAATGAAGAACTCCTCCCACAAATATCTTTTTCGGATCCGACCACGCATACTGTAGTGGATCTTTAATATATTTTTCAAAAAACATTACATAAACACCCCGATGTTATTATAACTAAATTAAGATATAATTTATTAAATCATTTTCTTTTTAAATTACTTAATAATTTTACATTTTGGAGGGGTATTTTGGTTGAAAAATCGACTGAATATAGAAAAACCAAAATTCTGGTTACCATGGGACCATCTCTTGAAGAAGATTTTGAAAAAAGTCTTGAGTTTATTGATGGGATTCGTTTTAACATGTCTCATGCGAATAAGGAAAATATTGAAAAATATCTCGATATTTTAAATAAAAAAAATATTGCGAAACTCATGGATTTAAAGGGAAATAAGATTAGAATAAAAAAATCAGCTTTTTCAGAACTTGTTGAAAATCAAATTGTAAAAATTGGAAAAGATATTTTAATTTCATATATCCCAAAATGTATTGAAAAAGACCAAAATATCCTGATTAATGATGGAAAAATAAAATTAATCGTTGAAAGTGTTGAAAAAGAGATAATTGCACGTGTTTTGGTTGGGGGAACCTTAAAAGAAAAAATGGGCGTAAACTTTCCTGATGGGTGTTTTCCAAACGATTTAACAGTTGAAGATATAGAAAACGTGAAATTTGCAATTGAAAATGACTTTGAATATATTGCGCTCTCGTTTGTTAGAAGTGAAACGGATATTTTGAATTTAAAAAATTTAATTAAAGAAAATTCCGGAAATTGCTCAGTTATTGCAAAAATTGAAACCAAAGAAGGCTTGAAGAATATTGATGAGATTTTAAATCATTCAGATGGAGTAATGATTGCGAGAGGAGACCTTGGAGTTGAAGTAGCGATTGAATATTTACCGATAATTCAAAAAAATATCATAAAACTTGCAAATGAAAAGGGAAAACTTGTAATTACTGCAACACAGATGCTTGATTCAATGGTTAATAATCCATATCCTACAAGGGCAGAAGTTACTGATGTTGCAAATGCAATATTTGATGGAACTGACTGTTTAATGCTTTCAAATGAAACTACAATTGGAAAATACCCAATTGATTCAATAAAAACTCTCGACAATATTGCAAGGGTTTCAGAAGGAGATATTTCAAAATACAAACAAGAAATCAACTTTGAAGAACATTCAATATATTCCGGAATTGCCTACGCAGTTGAAGCTCTTTCAAAAAAATTAAATCCTAAAATTATAATCACCCCTACAACGTCTGGAAAAACACCGCTCAGAATTTCAAAATTCCGGTTTAACTCGCCAATTATTGCACTTGCTCCTGAAAATATAATTTTTAGAAAATTAAGACTTGTGTGGGGAGTAATTCCAAAAAAAATTGATGAAATCGGAGATGTTGATGAAGTACTTGAAATATCTAAAAATATTGCGAAAGATATGATTAAAACAGGGATATACGTTGTAACGCTCGGGCACCCAAAAGGCGAGAAAAAAACAAACGTTATAAAAGTTGAGAGCATATAATCAAACAACAGCTTTAAAAAGGAGATTTAAATGCACCCTACAAAAACACTTCACGGAGCAAAATCAAAATTGCTTGATGGTAAAAAACTCGTTGTAGCAGTTACTTCATCAATTGCAGCAATTGAAGCGCCAAGATTGATGAGAGAATTAATCAGACACGGTGCTGAAGTTTACTGCATAATGACTGAAGAAACAAAGGATATTGTTGGAAAATACTCACTTGAATTTGGATGCGGAAACGAAGTAATGGACAAAATCACTGGAAAAATCGAACATGTTGATTTATACAATAACTGCGATGGAATTATAGTTTTTCCGGCAACTGCCAATATAATATCTAAAATTTCACTGAATCTCGCAGATAACATTGTAAACACGACTGCAATGATGTTTTTAGAAAAAAAACCAATTATAATTGCTCCGTCAATGCATCAGAACATGTTAGATACGGTTAAGGGTCATATAAAAACGCTTTCTGAAAAAAATAACGTTTTTGTAATGGGCTCAAAAATGGAAGAAGAAAAAGCAAAAGCAATTTCAATTGAAGACGTTTCAGAGCTTGCGATTGATGTATTTTCTGATAGAAAAGAAGAAAGGAAAAAAGTGCTTATTCTAGCGGGCGGAACTGCTGAACCAATTGATAAAGTAAGAGTAATTACGAACCTTTCTTCTGGAAAAACTGGCATTTCACTTGCAGAAGAATTTTGTAGACAGAATTACGACGTTGAAGTGATAAAAGGACTTGGAAAAGATATTCCATATTATATAAAATCAGAAAATGTTGTTACTTCAGAAGAAATGCTTGAAAAAGCGCTTGAACGTGGTGAAAACGCGGATATAATTATTTCATGTGCCGCAATTTCAGATTATGCTCCTGAATCTAATTTTGAAGGAAAATTAAGTTCCGATATCGAAACACAAGTTATAAACTTAAAACAGACTCCAAAAGTTTTGGAAAGATTAAGGAAAGAATTCCCTAAAAAAATTATTATTGGATACAAAGCAGAATATGGGATAAATTTAGACGAATTAAAGGAAAAAGCGCAGTCAAGACTTGAAAAATATAATTTAGATGTAATTGTTGCAAACGATCTTTCAAAACATTATTTTGGCGATGATTTAAACGAAATTTTGATTATTGATAGAGAAAATACCCTGAAAATTTCTGGAACTAAAGATGAAATATCCAAAAAAATTGTTGAAGTTGTAAATAATCTCTAAAAGGGATAGTTTGGAATACAAAGATGAAATTGGAGTTATTGGAATCGATGATGCGCCATTTAACAAGTTTGATAAAGAAGCGCTGATTATTGGAACATATATGAGGGGAAATAAAATAGTCGATGAGATATACTTTAAAAAAATAGAAAAGGATGGCTTTGATTCGACTGAAAAAATTTTAAAAATTGTAAAAGATAAACATTTTACAAAAATAAATGCTATTTTTTTAGATGGCGTTACATTTGGCGGATTTAATATTGCAGATATTGTTAAAATCTACGATGAAACAAAAATTCCAGTAATTGTAATTATTGAACGAAAACCTGACCTTTTGAAAATAAAATCTGCTTTAAAAAAACATTTTTTTGAATTTCCAGAAAAAATTGAAATGATCGAATCTTTTCCAAACCCAGAACCTTTTGAAAATATAGTCATTCAATATATTGGAATAAGTTTTGAAGATGCTTGCAAAATAATTAAAAAAACAAGGCTTAGAAGTAAAATTCCAGAATGCCTTAGAATTTCACATATTGTTGGAAGGGGATTTTTGAATATTGACTAAAAGACTTTTTTATAATGGGCAAAAAAGCACCTGAAGTATGCTCGGTATGTAAATATTTCCAAAGTTATTTTTAAGTAAAAAAAGAAAATTATTAAAGTATAAGAAAAAAAGGAGGCTTTTTTTATGCCAGATTTTGGACATCCATTTGCAGGGGTTGCAAAAGACAAAAAATTAACTGATGAGGAATTAATTCGTGCTATACGTTTTATGATCGCAGCTGAATATGAAGCAATACAGCTCTATATGCAGTTAGCAGAATCAACGGATAACGAACTTGCTATTGAGGTCTTAAAGGATATAGCTGATGAGGAAAGAGTACATGCTGGAGAGTTCTTAAGACTTTTAAAAGAGCTTAGCCCAGATGAAGAAAAATTCTATGCCGAAGGTGCAGAAGAAGTTGAGGAAGAAATTGAAAAGCTAAAAAGTAAATGAAGTAAATATTAATAGCAAATATCATTTAAAGAGCCCTTTTGGGCCCTTTAATATTGCTCTTTTATATAAAAAAATTTAAATTCTAAAATTAATTCCAGAATGTCTGAGAATTTCACATATTTATGGAAGGGGCTTTTTAAATATTGACTAAAAGACTTTTTTATAAAAAATGGGGAATTATTAACTGTTATTTTCTTTTTAAAGGCCATTAATGCCCTTAGTTTCCAAAATCAAATAAAAAAATATTAATAATAGTTTTTTCATATTTTTTCTGTCTATATAAGAAGTACGGAGGAATAACATGGAACTAAACGGTGTAGTAATTGAAGACACATTCGCAGAAGGATTCCCGATCTGGGTTTCAAGAGTATTGATCACAGCAGCAACAGAAAGATTAGCAAAAGCAGCTGCAACTGAAGCAACAGGATTTGCATGCTCAGTTATCATGTGCCCAGCTGAAGCAGGTATTGAAAAATACGTATCCCCTGCAGAAACACCTGATGGAAGGCCAGGATACATTATTGAAATCTGCCACCCTAAGAAAGCAGAATTAGAACACCAATTATTAGAAAGAATCGGACAGTGTGTATTAACAGCTCCAACAACAGCAGTATTCAACGCAATGGGCGAAGATGCTACAGAAGAATTGAAAGTTGGTTTCAAATTAAAATACTTCGGTGACGGATACGAGAAAAAAGTAACCTGCGAAGAATGCGGAAAAACACTTTACTCAGTTCCAATCATGGGTGGAGACTTCCTCATTGAAAGTAAACTCGGAATTAAAAAAGGAGTTGCAGGAGGTAACTTCTTTATTATGGCTGAAAACAATATGGCTGCATTAATGGGTGCAGAAGCTGCAGTTGATGCAATTAGCCAAGTTGAAAAAACAATCACACCATTTACCGGTGGAATCGTTGCTTCAGGAAGTAAAGTAGGATACACAAACCCTAAATACAGTTTCATGGCTGCAACCACAAACGAAAAAATGTGCCCTACATTAAAAGACACTGTTGAAGGAAGCGAAATTCCAGCAGATGTTAACGGGGTTTATGAAATCGTTATCGACGGTATTGACGAAGCTGCAGTTGCTGCTGCTATGAAAGCAGGAATTAAAGCTGCCGTAACAGTTCCAGGCGTTAAAAAAATCACTGCAGGAAACTACGGTGGAAAATTAGGTCCTTTCCAAATACAATTACAAGGATTATTCTAATTCTTTTTAACTACTTTTATTTTTTATAATGCAATTTACACGACTATTTAATCAGGAGGTTTTATTTTGAAACCAAAAAAAGCTCTTTGTAAGGACGTCCTTGCAGAATTTACGCTAAACAAATCATTTAATACATACAGGGGAAAAATCGTAAAATGCGATTTTAATGGGTTGATTGAAGGGGTGGTGATGCTAAATAAAAAAAATCATCACTATTTTTATCCGCTTAGTGCATTGCACATGATAAAACCGATAAAGTGCGTTCCGACAAACATTTTGCCAAAAACTTCGCTTCCAACAAATCCAAAAGAAATTCATTCAAAAGAAGCGCTTTCGAGAATCGTTGGTAGAACCCTAAAAGTATGCTATGATAACCCGAAAACTTCGTATTTGGGAAGACTTTTAGGTTTTACAAGAGGAATTTTTTCATGGACATTAGTTCTTGAAATATACGGGGAAGTTTTTATCCTGATAAATCCCGATTACATCTCGTACTATGGGACGAAATGGAGATTACCAAGAAATAGTCCGCCATTTAAAGCTCCGTCACTCATGAACCTTACAAAAACTACAATGTACCTTAAAAAATGTCTTTTAGAGGAAGTAACTCTCGAAATGGACTATCCGAGAATAAATATTGACGATAAAGCATTTGTGTATCCTCAAGGAATACAGTCAGAAGATGAACACTTGAAAAGACAGGTTTCTGGATTTTTAAAAGAACAGGGTTTAAGATTTTAAAATAAAAAAATTAAATAATTATCCGATGTAGCTTAAATCATCGTGATGTTGTGGAGCTTGCATTCCTTGCTCCTGCATCTGTACTTTTTCTAAGAATTTTTCCATTTCTTTTGCTCTTTCATCGAGTTTTTTCATGTCGATTTCAAACCCGATTGCTTTTGAAAGCATTTCAAGTACATTTCCAGCAGATTTTGGGTCAACAAGGTAGCCCGGAGTTTCACCCATTAAACAAATGCCTTCAATTCCTTTTAATTTTGAAAATTTAAGCATTAAACCTGCTGCACCGATTATACTTCCGCCATCGGTTCTAAATTCTGCACCAAGTTCTTTGTGCTGTTCTGAAAGTTCTTTTGAGGTTGATGCAACAAACACTTTTAACTCATCGGAAATTCTTCCAATTCCAAATCCGCCGAGTGTGTATGTTTTTGTAGCACCGTATTTCATTGCAATGTCTACAATTCTTTCTGAAAGAACGTACTGTCCTTTTGGAGATAATGCTTGGGTATTTCCAAGAACAATTATCATTGGAACTGGTTCTTTTACAAGATAAAATTCGTTTTTCATGTATTCAATTGTTCCATCGTCTTTTACAACGATTTGTGGCGGAAAATCATCGCAATAAAGTTCAAGAACCTTTTCACCGTTGAATTCTTCAACAATATGTTCTGCAGCTACTCTTCCAACGTGCCCGATTCCAGGAAGTCCTTCAATTAAAACCGCATCTTTTAAAGGTTCTGCGTCAATTAATTTGTTCTCAATAATTTTTACCATTTTATCCCCTGAAATCCATTTAATTAATTTTTAAACAATGTTTTATAATTTTTTGCATATTTTCTAAGTAATATAATCTTTTCTTCTGAAAGGTTTAATAAATGCATTATTTTCTTTGATATATAGTTTTCCCCAAATAATAAAGACATTGCACTTGTAAAGTTTTTAGGGCCGTGTTCACGAGCCTTGTCGAAATCTATAATATAAATTCCTTTTTTTGAAACCATTATATGTTTTCCACCCTGAATTTCAGTGTGGTCGATTTTATGAAGATCTAAACGAAGACACTGCCTTAAAGTTTCTTCAATTACAAATAAAATCTCTTCAGGAGTTAAATTATCAATACAATCCTTTAACATTTCCCCATCAACAAATTCCATTACCATGTGATTTTCAGAATACTCGTAAACTTTTGGGCCCACACCAAATGAATTAGTTTTTTTTAAGATTCGCCCCTCGTTTGGAATTGTAATTTTTGGCGTATCGAGCCTTGGAATTTTTACTGCTAAAATAATATGATTTCCATATTTATCAACATATTTATCGCTAAATGCTTTAAAAACAACTCCCCTATGTCCCCTTCCAACGTACTCCGTAAATACAATATATTCTGAAAGTTTTATTAAAATTTCCCAGTCAAATAATGTTGAAGAAATAGCGTTGAGACCCGCAATATCTATTTTTAAATCTAAATTGGCCATATTTGCACCAAATACGTTTTAAATAATCTCCATATTTAAGTTCCTGCGATAAGGATTAATTAATAAATTATATATATCAAAATTAATATGTTAATTTTAAGGAGGGATACGATGGATAATACAGTGTACGTTGGAAACAAAGGCGTGATGAACTACGTCCTTGCAGTGATTACTCAATTTAACTCCGAAAATGCTGATGAAGTTATTATAAAAGCCAGAGGCAAGGCAATCAGCAGAGCCGTTGACGTTGAAGAAATGGTTAGAAAAAGATTCATGCCCGAAATTAAGATTAAAGAAATAAATTTAGGAACTGACCAAGTACAGAGTGAAGATGGAAAGTCCATTAACGTATCCACAATCGAAATAATTCTTACGAAATAATTATTACTTTTTTAATAAAAATTAAATTAGATAGTTAAAATATCTTTTAATTCAATTAAAGACTGTTCTCCAGTTTCCATATTTTTCAAAGCGACTTTTCCTTCCAAAATATCATTTTCGCCAACAATTATTACTTTTTTAATGCCCTTTGTATTCGCATAATTTAATGCTTTATTTAATTTTCTGCCCATTAAATCTAATTCTACTGCTTTTCCAGCTTCCCTTAATGTTTTTGCAATTTTCAAACACTCATTAAGAAGCATATCGCTACTTTTAACCGGAACTACAAATATTGATTCTTCTTCAACTTCAAAATCATCGATATTTAACATTATTCTGTCAAAACCGTAAGCAAAACCAACAGCAGGGCTTGGTTCACCCTCGAAGAGCTCGATTAAATTATCGTACCTTCCACCACCGCATACCTGTCTTGCACCTTCTCTTTTTCCGTAAATTTCAAAGACCATTCCGGTATAGTAGTCAAGTCCCCTTGCAATTCCGAAGTTTATAATGTATTCGTGAGGCACAAATTCAAGAATGCTGTCAAGATTTTCTAAAGCAGCTATTGAACTTTCAAATTCAGCTAATTTTTCTTTTAATTTGGAAATTACTTCTCTTCCGCCTTTTAAATCGAGAACTTCAAATACTTTTTCTGAAATTTCAATATTTTTTTCGGATTCTATTCTGTTTAAAGCTGATTTTAATCCATCCATATCTTCTTTATCGATAAGACGTCTTATTTCATTTCCTTCATCGTCTGAAAGATCGTATTTTTCAAAAACACCTTTTAAAACACCGAGGTGTCCAATGTTTATTTCAAAATCCATGTTAATTTCTTTTAAACCTTCTATTGCCATGTTTATAACTTCTGCATCTGCAATAGGTTTATTACTTCCAATAAGTTCAGAGCCCATCTGCCAGAATTCCCTGTACCTTCCAGCCTGCGGGTTTTCATACCTGAAACAGTTTGTAAAGTAGTAGAGTTTAACTGGTTTTGGAGTATTTTTAAACTCGTTTATGTAGAACCTTGCAACTGAAGACGTCAATTCAGGTCTTAAACCCATTTCTCTGTCTCCATGGTCTTTAAAAACAAAAAGCTGTGTTCTGATTTCGTCTCCTGTTTTTTTAGAGAGTAATTCAAAGCTTTCGAATGTAGGCGTGTTTATTTCAGAAAAATTATAACTGTCAAAAACTTTTCTAAGTTTTTTTTCGATTACTTTCCTTTTTTTCATTTCTTCAGGTAAAAAATCCCGTGTACCTTTAGGTTTTTGAAACATGATCATCAACTCTAACAAATTTAAGTGCGTAAATTTTAAATTTTAATGAAAAAAGTAAAAATTATTGTTTTTCGACTGGCTCGTCGCTTAATATTTTGTTTATATCTTCTTCCATCATGTGTCCTTTAACTGTAACGTTAACTTTTTTAACTCCTTCGAGTTCCGCTACAACGTGTTTTGCACCACCAGCCATGTGAATTACACTCATACAGCCAGGGTTTGTAGGTGTTAAGATAAATGAAACGATTCCTTCGTCATTAACTTCTACATCACTTATGAGTCCCATGTCAACAATGCTGATGCCCATGTGAGGGTCTGCTATCTGTTTTAATGCATTCAATACATCATCTTTAGAAACCATAGTTTTCACCTTTTCTGGAAAATAACATAACTTGAATTTCTTTTTATATAAATCTGCATTATTGGATTTAAGACGAAAAAGGCATGATTATGGAGTTAATCTCTGCCTGTCTCTTGGGAATAATACACATTCTCTGATGTTGTCCTGTGCGGTCAAAACCATTGCAAACCTGTCAGCACCAAGTCCCCATCCTGCGTGTGGGGGCATTCCAAATTTGAATGCTTCAAGGTACGTCTCAAATGAATCTGGATTCATACCCATATTTGAAATATTTTCAACTAAAAGGTCGTATTTGTGAACCCTCTGAGCTCCTGAAGATATTTCAAGCTCTTTGTACATCAAATCAAATGCTTTACAGACTTTATTGTCGTTTTCATGTGGGAGTGTGTAAAATGGTCTTGTCTGTGTTGGCCATTCAGTAATAAAGTAAAGGCCACCCATTTCGTCACCAACTGCTCTTTCAGCAGCTCTTGATAAATCTTCTCCCCATTCAATTTCTACGCCTTTTGAAATTGCAATATCGATTGCTTCGGTGTAGGTTAATTTGTCAAATGTTTTTTCAGGAATTTCCCAGTTTAATTCTAAGAGTTCAATTTCCTGAGGTCTGTTGTATTCAATATCTGCGTAACAGTTGTAAACTACTTTTTCAAGCATTGCCATAGCATCTTTTTCGTTTACGAATGACATTTCTGTATCGATTGAAACTGCTTCGTTTAAGTGTCTTCTGGTGTTGTGTTCTTCTGCCCTGAAAATCTGTGCAATTTCGAACACTTTGTCAAATCCACCAGCCATCATCATCTGTTTGTAAAGCTGTGGGCTTTGGCCTAAAAATGCCTCTTTTTCAAAGTATGAAATAGGGAATAATTCAGTTCCACCTTCTGTCGCACTTGCAACTAATTTTGGAGTGTTTACTTCGACAAATCCTTCGTCTGCAAACGTTTTTCTGATTGATCTTAACATTTCAGATCTTATTTTAAATATTGCCTGAATTTTAGGTCTTCTGATATCTAAGAACCTTTTGTCGAGTCTTGTATCGATTTCTGCAGGAACTTTTTCTGAAGGATCGAGTGGAAGCGGTGCATCGGCCTTGTTAAGTACTCTTATTTCAATAGGAATTACTTCAAATCCTTTTGGAGCTTTTTCGTTTGCAACTACTTTTCCCCTGATTGCAATTATATCTTCTTTTCCTAATTTTTTTGCAATCTCAAATGTTTCTTCGTCGACTTTCTGTTTTGGAACTACTGCTTGAATTGTTCCTTCCCTGTCTCTCAAAATTACAAATGCGAGTTTTCCTAAAGCCCTTATTGAGTGAACCCATCCCATCAAAATAACTTCCTGACCGTCCATTTCAGGAATTACTTCTTCTGAGTAGTGTGTTCTTCTCCAATCTGCTATTAAATACACCATTTCACCTTACAATCTAGTTAATTCATCTGTGATTCATTCGTAAACATTAACAAAACTAATGATTATTATGATATTTATACTGTAATGTAGAGTAGAGCGCATATTATAAAATGTTTTTCAAGTGTTTCATTTGGATTTATAGTTAAATCGAGAATTTTAAAAATATGTTAAATATCTAAAAAATATAAAAAAAGGTTAAAATTATTTGTTTGGATAAATTATCTCTTTTTCGGTAATTATTCCGGTGATCAATTCTGGAGGCGTGCAGTCAAATGCAAAATTGTATGCAGAAACCCCTTCTGCCACAACACGCACATTATCGATATGCGTTACTTCTGATTCATCCCTTTCTTCGATAACAATATCTTCAACCCGACTTTCAAAATCAAAAGTTGAATAAGGTGCTGCAACATAGAACGGAATATTGTGGTATTTTGCAAGTATTGCAAGCGAATACGTTCCAATTTTATTAAAAACATGATAATCTGAAAGGATTCTATCAGCACCAACTATTATCTTGTCGACTAGTCCTTTACTCATCACGAAACCTGCAGTATTATCACATATCGCTTTTACAGGAATATTTTCATAATTTAACTCAAAACATGTTAATTTTGCACCCTGTAATCTTGGCCGTGTTTCATCAGACAATACATTGATTTTTTTCCCATTGTAGTGTGCAAATCGAATTACACTCAAAGCAGTTCCATATGCAGATGTTGCAAGCGCTCCTGCATTGCAGTGCGTTAAAATGGTATCCCCATCTTCGAATAAAACTTCTCCGATTTCCCCGATTTTTTTGCAAAGTTCGATATCTTCTTCATGGATTAATTTAGCTTCTTCAAGTATTGATTTTCCAGATTTTTTCGCTGCAATAATTTTTTCAAGTGCCCAGAACAGATTTACTGCAGTTGGCCGTGTTTCTTTTAATTCAAGGCATGCTTTTTCTACATCATCCCCATTTAATTCAGCTAAAGCCATTCCGTAAGCTGCTGCAACACCTATTGCTGGAGCACCTCTGACAACCATGTCTTTTATTGCAAAACATACATCTTTGTAATTTTTGCACTCAAAATATACCAATTCATTTGGTAATTTCCTTTGATCAATTAATACAAGCTTTTTTTCTGAATCATTCCAAATTATAGGTCTTAAATCTTTATTCAAAATCTCACCATTATAAATAAGTCGAAGATACTAAAAATAAGTAACCGCAAATGACTATTTAATGTATGCACTTTTGTTAAAATTTAAAATTATTTAAGCATGATACTTCAAAATTCCTCTGAATTACAGGTGAACCATATGAAATATGTAAAGGAATTAATTAGCTACAATACCGCTAAAAATAAGGTTTTTGAAAAATTTGAAGAAGTATTGAACGATAAATTTGAAGAAATTGAAATAAAGAAGGCTTTTGGTAAAATCTGCTTTGAAGATATTTACGCTCCTTGCAATATCCCGATGTTTAACAGGTCTGCAATGGACGGCTATGCAGTAATTGCAGAAGATACCTTTGGAGCATCCCAAACAAACCCGATTATCTTAAATTTAGTCAAAAATGATTCATTAAATGAAGAAGAAATCTACAGGCTTTCTACTGGAATGAAACTTCCGAAAAACTCAAATGCAGTTGTAATGAAAGAATATACTAAAGAATACGATTCTTTCGTTGAGATATATACTGGAGTTCACCCTAATGAAAATGTGTCCAGAATCGGAGAAGACGTAAAAACTGGAGACCTTGTCATTAAAAAAGGAGATTTGATTACTCCTTACCACGTTGCTTTAATTTCATCGCTTGGAATTAAAAAAATAAAGTGTTATTCTTTAAAAATTGGAGTTATCGCAACAGGCGATGAATTACTTGATATCGAAGATCTTGAAAGTATCGAACAGCTCGAAAAAAGTGCGATGATTGTTAATTCAAACTCCATGATGGTTTCAGACCTTGTAAGAGAAACTGGTTTATCCCCAACAGCATACCGGAAAGTTCCAGATAATAGCGAAGAACTTGAAAAGGCAATTAAACAGGCGCTTTTAGAAAATGACATCGTTATTACCACTGGCGGAACATCTGTAGGAGATAGGGACTACACTATTGAGATAATTAAAAAAATTGGAAATTTAATATTTCACGGGGTTCAGATTAGACCTGGAAGACCTGTCGGCTTTGCAGAAGCTGAAATTGATGGAAAAAAGAAATTGTTATTCGTTCTTTCAGGATACCCTGTTGCATCAGCAGTTCAATTTGAACTTTTGATTGCAAATTACTTCAAACCTCGAAAATCAGTCAGACTCCAGATAAATCGAAATATCGCATCATCACTTGGAAGAACTGATATCGTAAGGGTAAAACTTGTAGAAATTGAAGGAATCACTAAAATTGAACCTTTAAGAATAACTGGAAGTGGGGTTTTGTCCTCGATGACGAAGGCAGATGGTTATATGATGATAAAGGAAAATATTGAAGGATATGAAAAGGACGAATTCGTTGAAGTTTACTTATTTTAACGGGTGATTTAAATGAATTATCTGATAATTCTTCTATTTTTTACAATTGGACTTTTTTCAGGATTTTATATACGTTCAAACAGAATTTACAGTACTTATCCGATAGTTTTAGTTTTTAACGTCTTGGTTTATGAAGCCTACCTTTTACATATGCTAAATAGCAGTTTAGCGTACATTCTGCCGCTTGAAAACATGCTAAGCTACATTATAATAAATAATATTTCTGTAGTAATCACAACCACGTTTGGCTTTTTCATAGGAGTTGTTTTAAAAGTGTTTACTGGTAACTCGTACGGCAGATGCTAAATATGATTTGAAAAACTAAAATAAAAGTTAAAAAAATAGTTAAAAAATTTAAAATGTAATTAAACGCCCAAAAGTGCTAAAAGGGCACCCATAAGACCCAGAACTGTCGCAAATAACGAAACAGGATATACTTGCCTGAAAGTAAATACTGGGGTGTATGCACTAACTACTGCAGAAATTATAGGGAATATTAGCGCAACTGCAAAGTTCATCATAATTGTTACTGGGTTTAAGATATCCGGTGCAATTCCAAGATATAATGTTGCAAACAAACTTCCAAGAGTTATCATTAAAAGTTCTTTTACGCTTAAGTAAAGTGCCCTGTATTTTCCAGAGTATTCCATTGTAGGGCCCTCTATAACGTCCGCTTTTGTGTGCATTATTGAAAATGGGTAGTCTTTTGTCATTATTATGTATCCTATAACGTATGCCAAAGCTCCAAATAACCCACCTAAAGTGAATAAAAAATTATTTCCAATCAAATTGACTAAAAATATCGATTTATGAGGTACGAATGGGAGTAGCGTTGCCAAATAAAATGGGAAAGATCCAACAGTGATCATTTTAAATGCCCTAACTGCTGAAAGCTGTCCTAAGGTCATCTTTATGGTGTTTAAATATCCGCTGCCTTTGCATTCATCAATGAACGGCATTCGAATACCCATTACGGTTGATGCAAGCGACCCCATTATAATATAGCCCATTTCCTCAATTTTTAAAAGACCGATGATACCAATCTCGTTTGAAAGAATGTGGAAATTTACTATTGTTGTTAATGCTAAAACCATCCATACTACAACAAAACTAACTAAGGGCATGAATTTGTACAGTTTTGGAAGATCCGAAACTGGCTCTTTTGCTTCCTTGTATAAATACTTAAATATCGCCCAAAAGCCCGGAGAAGATATTGATGGACCTTTTCTTTGCTGAATTCTTGCCTGAATTTTTCTCTGAATTCCAGGAATCCAGGTAGAAATCGCAAAAGCTATCAAAGGAATTCCAATCATTGAAAGGATAATTTCAAACGTTTCTATTGTTAAAATATTTTCAAACATAATCTTCATCACCCGTTCAAGATTTTTGGCAGGGCTTTTACAATTCCCGTGATAACATCTTCGGGTCTTGGCGGGCATCCTGGAACTTTTACATCAACAGGAATTATATTCTCAACTGGGCCGTCTATAAAGCTAGAAGTTCCTAAATCTGCTCCGATATTTTTATAAACTCCCCCCATCAATGCGCAGGCTCCTGCTGCCACCACTGCTTTTGGTTCTGGAATTTCATCGTATATTTTTTTAAGTGATGCAGAAACTGCTTTTGTGACACAGCCAGTTACCACCAAAACATCCGCTTCTCTTGGATTCCACGTTAAAAATACGTTGTACTGTTCAGCATCATAAAATGGAGACAGAACACAGTTTACAACTTCGATATCGCAACCATTGCATCCGCCAGTATAAACAAGCATGACGTGAATATTTTTCTTTCTTGAAAGCTCTTTTAACATGACTACACCTTACACTTTTGAGTTCGCTTTCTTTTCCCGCTTAACAATTCCCGAAATGTTAATTGAAAGTATTTTAGCAATCTTTGATAGCTGTTCTTCAGGAATTTCGATCGGTTTTTCGAGTAACTTTGAAAGATCTACTAAAACAAGGTCTTCTCCAACATGCCTTGGATGAATTGGAGATATTTCATTAAATAATGCAAATACGGGACAGAAATCATGACAGTATAAACAGTATACACATTTATCATAGTCTATTTTGGGTATTGATTCTTTGGAATAGGTTTCTGTAATTTTAACAGGTTCTACAGGTATCATTTCAATAGCCTTTGTAGGACATGCGTTTTTACACCCTCCGCAACCAATACAGATTTCAGAAAATACTGAGCGTGGAAGTTCAATGCCCTTTAAAATTTCTGCGGTCATTTCTTTTGAGGTATATCTGTCAGTTCCGAGAATTATTCGCTCCAGATTCTCGTAAAAACCAGAAATAAACACTTTTGTAAGTCCTTTTAACGTCATGATTATCCCTTTGCTTAAATTATTTGGTTTTTTCATTCCATGTTCGGTAGATTCTTATCGCTCTTGTAGGGCAGATGTTAACACATGCTGAACAGTATTCACACTTTTCAGTGTTTATTTCGCCTTTATTTATTGCATCGTTTGGACAGATTATGGTACAAAGCCCGCATTTTACGCAGTAATCGTCATCCGTTCTTATGTACGAATTTTCCCTATCCACTATTTTTTTGTATCCAGAAGTATTTTCAATAACATCTCTTGGACAGTGTATCGCACATTTTTCGCAAATTACACAGTTATCATTGAAAATAACTTCTGAATGTACCTTATTTCCACTTAAATTTAAACTATCAATTTTTACAGTGATTGCATCGTTTGGACAGACCATCGAACATGTTCCGCATGCAATGCACTCTTCTTTACCAACCAAATTGAATTTTGACCTTTCTTTGATGGAAATTGCATCTTCGGGACATTCTTTAATGCATAACTCACAGAGTACACATCCTCCATCAACAAATTCTCCCTTATTTATCCTGACTCCTTGAGGGCACTCTTTAACGCAAGTGTTACATAAAGTACAGGTTTTTGGATCGTAAAGTATTTTTCCGGTCTCAAATCTTAAAGCGTTTGAAGGACATTTGTCAACACAAAGACCGCAATTTATACAGTGTTTTTCAGGTTTTGCTTTAACGTCTTCTTTTGTTTTTACAACTTTAAATTCAGAAATTTCAAGAACGTCCTTAGGACATTTTGTAATGCAGTTTCCACAGAGTATACAGTTTTCGGTAACTTCACCGTATTCTATTGCATCAACAGGACACACATCCTTACAGATATTACATCTAGTACATCCATCAACCACTTCTAATTCAATAATCGTATCTTTAGGACATGAATAGATACATTTTCCACAACTACTGCATTTTTCAGTATCTATTGAAATTGAATGTCTTACTTTTCTCTCAGTCGGGTTTACAATTTTCACGTGTTTTGGTTCTTGGAATTCGTAAGTTTTACCCATCATTTTAAAAATTGTAGAGTACCTTTCCATCAACATTTTATTTTTGGTATCTTTAAGGCTGCTCGGGTCAAAGTAGAGTCTTGCATTATAAGGACATTCAGTAGTACAAAGTCCACACATTACACACATTCCAGTGGGGTAAGCTTTTCCAGTTGAATCTTCTCTTATATCAATTATATCAATCGGGCATACGTTTTTACAGATTCCACATCCGGTACAGAGTTTTCTGTTGACGTAATATCCCCCGTATTCGTTTTTCTTAATTGCGCCGGTTGGACATTCTTTTGCACATGTTCCACAGGTAATACAGGAAAAGGCTTTACCGTCAATCATCTTTATTGCATTTGTCGGGCAAACTTCCATGCATTTTGAAATTTCTTTATTTTTACAATTTTCACATTCTTCGTAAGTCCTGCATTTTTTGATGTCTGTTACTATCATATTATCGCCCGGAAATACCTTTAATTCCACTACCTATTAAAATTCCAACAATTCCTGAGAAAAATATGTGTGAAAAAGGTATTGCTTCATAATATGGCGTTGGACCCATTAAATATGAAATAAATAATGCTCCAAGTAACCATAAAATTACGTTATTTCTATTTTCGATTTTTAATCCCAAGAGGAGACCGACTAAAACGCCTATGATGGCCACAAAATTCAAATTTAAAGTCATGATTTGATTGAGTGCAAAATTGTACATTGTATCACCGACTATTCCCTGACGATGTAGTCTTTAACTACCTTTTCACCAGTTAATAGGAATGTAATTGTTGAAAGACCAGCTAATACCTTTAAACCTACTGCAATATTCAAATACGGAATAATTCCAGTATTTTCGAGTCCTGAAGGGGATAAAAATACAGGGTATCCAAATAAATCTCCAAAATTAAAGAGATAATACCCTGAAACAATTATTCCAAGAACACCTAACGTCATGAATAATATTGCTCCAAACGATTCCAATGACTCTAAAAAGTGGTGTTTAAATTTAACAGGAGTTTTTGATCCAAATGCAACTATGCTTAAGATATATGCTGCTGCAATTAATGAACCGCCCTGGAATCCCCCACCTGGAGTTATGTGTCCGCCCAAAATTATGGAAACTCCCAAAGACATTAATAATATACTGAAAGGCATTGCTAAAACCTTAATTATTGAAGTAAATCCAGTTTCGGTGTCTGATTCTTCGTTAGATTCCGAATAAACTTCCTTTAAAAATTCTGTTTCGAATAATCCCCTTCCAAAAACCATTCCCGTAACTAAAACGGATGTTACAAGAATCATACATTCCCCTAAAGTATCGAAACCTCTCCAGTCAAACAGAACTGCCGTTATCAAGTTTGGAACGATGTAATTTTGTGTGTAAATATAATTTACGCCCTCTACGACATTTATATTGAATATCGAATATAATATTGCCGATCCAAAGAATACAAATGACAGAAAAACTGCAATTTCTCTTTTTTGAGTCATTTTACCACCTTATCTGGCAAAGTAAATAACCATTGTCAGAATTCCCGAAAACATCGAAAGCCAGAAAAGCTGGTTATTTACATCGTTTGAATTTTCTTTTTGAAATTTGAATATTAATGGCATCCATGAGTACGCTAAACCGATTACAGAAAGGCCGATCAGTACCATTAAGAGATTTCCATATACTCTAAAAATTAAAAATAAAGAGAGGATTAAAAATCCATAAAGCGTAAATTCAGCCGTTAAAACTGCACCAACAGAAATTCCATCTCCGTGGTTTTGTTCATCCATTTCTTTTTTGAAATCGCCGTAAGTCATTTTATCACCGAATCAGACTATAACGTCCATACCCTTCCAATTTCATTTGCAAATGGATAGATAATATCTGTTGCAAGGCTTGGGAATATACCTAAAAGTACGCACAAAAATGTTAAAACCGCAAGTGAAAATACTGCGTATTTCGAAGGTTTTGCTTTTTTGTATTCTTCAATCTGTTCCTGACTGCAAGGCTTTAAGTAAATCAGGTAAAATGCCTTCATCATCGATACAAACGTTCCGATACTTACAAGAATCATGATGATTGCAAGTTCAGGCATATTGACATTCATTGCAGCTTCTGCTAGCAGTAATTTACTCTGGAATCCATTAAATGGTGGTACACCGCTGATTGCAAGTTTTGCACATAAAACCATGAACGCAGTTGCCGGAATTACTGGAAGAAGGCCGCCAAGTTTGTTTAAATTTCCTGCATTTCTTCTTTCGACCAAATGGGCACCCAAAAACAGAGCACTTTTATAAATCACGTGGTTTATTGCGTGGAATATTCCTGCAACAATTCCTAAAGGAGTTCCAAGCGCAATTCCTGCTGCAACATAACCGCCCTGACTTATAGCATGGTATGCAAGCAATTTTTTATAATCATTTTGTAATAGTGCCATTACAACTCCGAAAACCATTCCTAAAACGGACAGTGCAATTAAAACTCCTTGTGTACTTGTAAAATAAGAAAGTCCACCAAATAACTTAAAAATCACGAGTAACAGTGCAACCAGTACGAATTTTGAGTAAGTTTGAAGCATTGCAGCAATGAATGGTTTTGCTCTCGCATAAATGTCTGCTTTTACGGTATGGAACGGTGGAAGTCCGCTACCATAACAAAGTCCGATAATAAGCATTAAAAGTCCGCCATAAATTGTTGGAGTTGAAGGATTGTTTAAAAGGAAATTGTGCATATCAGAAATATTTAAAGTTCCGGTTGCAGCTAAAAGCATTGAAACTCCAAGTAAAAGAATTGAACCCGCAAAATTACCAAGTATTAAATATCTAAAAGCAGCCCTATAAGCTTTTTCGGTACCCGATGCAATAACAAGTCCGGTTTGTGCAATTGCAGCTATTTCATAGAATACATAGATATTGAACAAGTCATCTGCCATAACTACTGCTGAAACACTCGCTAAACCCATTAACATTAAAGCTACAAAGAGACCGTTTGACTTTTTTTCTCCAAGGCCAGTTATCAATACTAAAGAGCCAATTAACATTATAACGGTGATAATAAGCTGTTTCACGGGCGTATAAAGGTAAGATATTCCTGAAATAAGCCCATTTTCTAAGCCGTGGGCTCCAAAATTATAAATTCCGTAAGATCCAATAAATGGAAGTGCTAACAATAGAATAGCCATTAAAAGCGTCATTGGCCTGATTAATTTATCTTTCCCGTTAAGATAATTGAATATGATGGCCACGAACATAGGAAAAACTACAATCAGGGGAAGTAAGTTCATTGAGCTCACCGTTTAAAGTTAAATCGTTAGTCTTCTTTCAAGATTTCTGAAGATTTTAGAGTTTTGTATTTTTTGTAGAATACTATTGAAAGTCCAAGCATTATTGCGAGCATTGAAGCTTCGATAACGATATTTGTAAGAACAAGCGCTTGAGGAAGTGGGTAGCTTGCAAGAGTTGAAAACAGTGCAAATTCCATTTCTGGTGCCTTTATAGGAACTATTCCGCCAGTGTATCCTATTGCAATCAGTGTTAAATTTACGCCGTTTCCAAGCGCAGAAAGTGCAATAATTTTTTTTAGAACATTATCAACAAAGAAAGTCCCATATAACCCGATAACAATTAAAATACCTGCAGTTATAAAGGAAGCAAGTTGTAAATCCATATTACCACCGTTTGGGACCAAAAAACTCGATTTAAAATGTTAAATTTAAAAATCCTCTTAATCTATCATTAATTATAATGATAAATACCTTTAAAAAACTAGATATATATAGATTATGGTAAATGCAATTGACGCGATTTTAAATTTAAAATTAAATAAAATGGTCTAAAAAAGTAGGAATACAGATTATCTTTTTTAAAACATGGTAACTTCGAAAAAAATAAAAAAATTAATTATTTTTTATGTTCCCATTCCTTTTTCTTCAACTCTTCGCTTTTTCTCTGCTGGGCCTGGCGTTCCTGCTTAGCTTGTTTTTGCCGCCCCTCTTGTTTCTTTTGTTCTGCCCGTCTTTTTTCTTCAGGCATTGTAATCACCCCGTTTTTTACAATTAAAGATATTTTTATAGATTTATATATACATTATCAATTTAAAATCGGCTTTTTTTAAATTAAACTTTTTAAAATGGATATTTATCCGCATCAATTTTGGAAAAAGAATTTAAAAAATGGTGTCTTTTGAAAAAAAATAATAACGACACTTTTATATTTTCAGAAGCTTAGTAGTTATATTCAGATTCGTTAAAGATTATAAAAAATACCCCTGCGTGATAATTATGGCCGTAAAAGTCGAGAATTTAACAAAACGGTATGGAGAAAAGGTTGCTCTTGATAACGTTAGTTTTGACGTTAAAAAAGGGGATATCTTAGGCATTATAGGAAAATCCGGTGCTGGAAAAACGACTCTCATAAAGATGCTTCGGGGGACTGAAAGTTTTGACGAAGGAAAAATCGAAGTTTCTGGAAAAACGGAAAATTTAAGGGAAATTACTGCGATTCACCTTCAGAGAAACTTTGCTTTGTGGGCAGAACCTGCAATATTCAATATTATAAGGAAACTCTATGCAGTTAGAACCAATTCCGATGAAGGCCTACCTGTTGAAGAAGAAATGGAAGAATATAGAAGAGATGCTACGGAAATTTTAAAATTAGTTGGTTTAGAACATAAAAAGGATGCTTACTCAAATATTTTAAGTGGCGGGGAAAAACAGAGACTTATTTTAGGAAGGCAGATTGCAAAAATTTACGAAAAAAATGGAGATGGGGTACTTTTACTTGATGAACCTGCGACAATGGCATGCCCTGCTTCAAAACAGATTCTCCTAGATGTTTTAAAAAATATCAACGAAAAATTAGGCGTTACAATAATTATAACTTCACACCTCCCAGAAATTCATAAATACTTGTGTAAATCCTGTATTTTAATTGAAAACGGGAAAATAGTAATGAAAGATACTCCAGAAAAAGTAGTTGACGAATTTTTAAAAGATATGGTTGAAAAATATGATAGAATCTCCAAACCTACTGAAAAAACTATTGTAGAAGTTGAAAATGCATCTAAAAGATACTACGTTGTGAACGGTGGAGAAACACTCAATTTAAAAGATATTTCTTTTGAAGTTAAAGAAAAAGAAATCTTGTCACTTCTCGGCCCGAGTGGAACTGGAAAATCTGTAATTTTAAGACTTCTTGCAGGTCTTGAAGCACCCGATAAAGGAATAGTTAAACTCGAAGGAATCGATTTACTGGATTTTGGATGGGAACGGATGAATTTAAGACGAAAAATTGGAATTATGCACCAGGAATTTTCCCTCGCACACTATTTAACTGTAAATGAACTTTTAAAATACAGAATTGGAGTAAAAAGTATTGAAACAGTTGCAAGTGCAAAATCAAAAGCTGCTGAACTTGGAATTTCCCCAAAAATGGTTGATGGACTCTACCAGCTTTTAGATCTTCCAGAAACTGAAATGCGAAACAAACTTGATAAAATTGGAATTTCTGAAATGGTTGTAAGAAAGCTTTTCCCAGCAAAAACTGTTGAATACGATGCCAGTGAACTTTTAGATGCGCTCGATTTAAACAAAGAAACGTTAAACAAAAAACCAACTGAATTAAGCGGCGGGGAAAAAGTAAGAGTTGCAATGGCACTTCAGCTTGCATTGGAACCGGAAATATTATTGCTAGATGAGCCATTTGGAGATTTAGACCCCCTAACACTTAGAGAAGTTTCAAACTACCTTAAAAAAATAAACGATACTGTTGGAACTACCATCATATTAATAAGCCACCACGTTGAACTAATAAAAGAGATAAGCGACCGTGCAATCTTAATCGATGAGGGAAAACTTTTGATGGAAGGAAATCCAAAAGAAGTGTGTGAAAAGTTCATTGAAAGAAGTAATTCAAAGTTTATGAATCAATAAACTTATTTTATAATTTTTTCTGAAAATCTAATGAAAATATACCCAAATATTATTCCAAGGAGCATTCCTCCAAGCACGTCGTGTGGGAAATGCACTCCAACATAAACCCTGCTAAATGCAACTAAAAATGCCCATAAAAGCAACAGCACTATTTTAAATGACTTTTTTGAATCTAAATTGATTGAATTTTTAAGATTTCTCGCAAAAATTATCCAAAATCCAAATGCAATTGTTGTGTGCCCGCTTGGAAAGGATGGCTGTGTTCCCATATATTTTAAAAGAATTACGCCCTCCAGCATTTCATAAGGCCTTGGCTCGCTTACCCCATACTTTATGGCAAAAACGAGTATGGATAAAAGAAACATTGCAAATAAAACTTGGATTAAAACTTTTTTATCGTTTTTAAATGAAAAATAAGAAATTAACAAAATCGAGATATATACGGTATCACTTATAAAAATAGTTAAAAAATCAAAAATGGGGTTTTTAACTCCCGAATTCACTAAATAAAATAAATCAATATCCGTTTTTTGTAAACTTTTTAGTAACATTAAAATTTCACCAAATTTTATACTGGTGAAATTACATTAATACCTTATCTTTATGTGTACCAGCTAGGCCTACGACTCGGTACAATAAATAATCCAAAATTTATTGTTAAAATTACAAGAAAAAAAGATGGTGATTTTTTTGGATGAAAATGATAAAAAAATCAAATCTATGAAATTTAGAGTTTGTGAAGATCAGGAAGAAGAAATTAAACGTATGGCAAGAGAGTGCGGATTTCAAAATGTTTCGGAATTTGCAAGAGTTTCAATGAAATTCTATTACACTATGAAAGATGTTTTAAGATCAGTTATTGACTTTGATTCTAAATTAGATATCCTACTTGAAAGTACAGAATCAATCAATAATTCTTTTGAAGATCATAGAAAAATCGTTGTAGAAACTGCTGAAAAAGTAAATAAACTTTATCGACAGGAAGAGCTTGAAAATATTTTAAAAGAAATCATGAATGTACTTCAAGCCAATTATCCAAAAGGATACCAGATTCATGAACTCATTGATCTGATAGGTGCAGATATCGATCCAAAGAAAAATGATCTTTTCTGGTACGTGGTAAATGAAAACAGATTTTTCAAATGCTACGTAAGTGTTGACAATGAATTTATCAGTTTAAGAGAAAAACCTCTCTGGTCCGGTTATGAACTAGATTCATTTGGTGTTCAAAATGGAATCTGAACGGATAAATATATTAAATACTCATTCGCAAAAGATTTTCAATGAATTTTTTAAATATATCCAGCATAAAAGCTTAAGTTACAATAAAAACCTCAAAAATATCATTTTAAACTTTATGGAATTCATAAAAAAGGATTCTTTTATGAATGTTGAAGTTTCAGATGCAATATTTTATTACAATAATAAATCCTGTTCAAAAAACACTAAATTGTCATATTTAACTTATTTAAACGTGTTTTTTGACTTTTGTGTGGATAATAACTATATTGCAAAGAATCCGATTTCAAAATATCGAAAATCAATGAAACCCTCGAAAAAAGAAAGAGTTTATCTCACAGAAAAACACCAGGAACTGGTATTTTCAAGGCTTAAAGATTTTGAATTTCGTTTCATGTACGTGTTTTTAGTCCAGACAGGACTTAGAAGGGGCGAATTTTTAAATTTGAAATTTATTGATGTTGATCTTGACGATAGGATAATTCATGTTAAAGGTGGAAAAGGAGACAAATACCGTTTTGTCCCGATATCTGATGAGCTCTATATGTACTTAAAAAGATGGAATTATGAAAGAGCATTACGATACCCTGTTGATGACAGCTATTTTGTAAGCAAAAAGGGAAAAAGGCAGAGTAATAAAATATATGCTTCATTTTCTGAATATATCGATAGAGCAGTTCCAAACTTACATATAAGAGTTACACCGCATATTTTAAGGCATACATTTGCAACAAACTGCATAAATAAAAAAATGGATTTGAAAACACTTTCTTTGATTTTGGGTCATGAAGATATTGCAACTACTTCGATTTATCTTCATAAAAACAAAGAACAGATCAAAAAAGACTTTTTAGAAGCTTTGAGATAAAATTTTATTATTTTTTACGTTTTGATCAATTAAAAAAGAATACTTTAAGAATTTATAGAATTTTTTAAATAAGTTCCAAAAGTTTAGACAAAAAACCAAAACTTAGTTCTTGAGAAGCAACTTTTTCAATTAAAATACCGAGTGGTAGTTCTTTAACTAGGTTTAAAAGTAAAATTACAGTCATTGCAACTATAATTAACAAGACTACAACAGCTAACCTAACAATTTGCGATGTTGACCGTTTATAATCCAATAAACATTGAAACATTTTAAAATTACATATTATATATGTTCCATAAGATGCCATTGCAAGAGGAAGTACGATGTTTAAGAACAGGTCGGGTTGAGATGTATTGATTTTATCGACAATTCCTGTTTCGAACACATATTTTAATAGTGAGTATAATGATCCCAATATTATAATAGAATAAGAAAATATCAACGAAAGACACGTTAATTTTGAAAAATCCACGATAGATTCATTTATTGGTAGATTTTCATTGAGATTAACTGGATAATATTCTAAAAGGAACGCTATTACATAATCAATTGTTAATGGTAGTATATGCAACAAAACATATAATATTACAAAAAGAAAAATTCCTGTGAAAAGATAAAAATCTTGAAGATTTTCTTTGAAATAATAATGTGCAGTTAAAATTGCAGTTAAAACGGCAAGATAAATTGAAAAAATAAATTTAAAAAGTTCAAATATTCTTTTGACGTAATCTACGTTTTTCGGCAAATTGCTTTTTCTATAATTACCTGTTATGGAATCTCTTCGCAATTATCTCACCGAATAATTATTTAATTTTTATTTAATTCTTTATTATCCTTTTTTTCGTAGTCTGTTGACAATATGCTTTTTGAATAATATAAAAACAAAATAAGTAAACATATGCTATAAAATGTTAAAATTTGGGTTGTCGCGTCTATTTCCATTTTATCAACTTACTTTAATACTTTTTTAATGATTTCTGAAACAAAATACAACATTATGAAACTAGCAAGAATCAAAAGTATATTTCCAGATACAAATGCAAGCAGAATATTATCAAATATATTCAAGTTTTTATTATACCATATGAGTCCCCATTGTGCAAGCATACCTGCCATACCAGAATATATAATAATTAAAGGGAAATCACATTCATTGTAAACTAAAATAAGTGCTACAATAGCCATTATAATTATGGTATAGATATCTAAACCTACGTATTTCCATGAAATAATTAAAAATAATGCCAAAATTAAGAAATCACCAAATCCACTTTTATTTTTACGTGGAATCATATTTTTTGACATTTTTTTTGTATTTTTCTTAGTATTAGATTTAGTTCTTCCCATAATATCCCGATAGATATAATCTGTAATTTAGAATATATCTCACTTTTTAATTAATTATTAATTTTTAATTAACATTTAATTAACGTTAAATGTATTTAAATTAAATCGATTAGATTTTAAATTGACGTAAAAAGGGCGTAATGTTTAAATTACTTGAAATTATCTTTAAAAGAGTTAATTAAAGAAAATACTTATTTAAAACGTATGGAATCCACCAGTTAAATAAAATCCAATGAGTGCAAGAATTGAAATAGGAATTGCTATTTTTAAACTTTCGTCCATATTTTTCACCAAATCAGCTATTTACGATTTTAAATATATCATAAACGTTGTAAACTTCCCAATTTCTTAAAACACTAGGATATAGTTCAAGATATTTTATTTCATCAAGAGGAACTAAAAATATATTTCTTGGATTATTTGACATTCCACCAAGACCCATTGCAACGAATACCTGTTTATTTTCATCTTTTTGAATATCTCTGTATCGGTTTGCCTGATCTTTATCTTTAGTCCAGCTGTATTTTCCATCTTCGGTTAAACCCCCCCTGAATTTACATTCCACATAGAACTCTTTACCTGTTTTTTTATCCCTAAATCCCAAATCGGGTTTTAATGAACTTTCACAATATCTTTTACTGTTCATTGCAAAATTGGGAGTCATATGTGTTAATACAAAATGATGATCTGGAAATAGTTGTTCAGCAACGAAGTTTTCAAAAGCTTCACCGATTTCAAAACTTAAATTTTCGTCATTATTGGTTTTAGAGTAGAAATTTATCGGAACATCCTGTTCAAATTTATTTTTAATTAAATTTTGATTTTTCTTTGGTTCTTCTGCTTTTGGTTTAATTTCTTTTGGTTTTTCTTCCTTTTTATCTTGAGAGATATTTTCATTTATTTTATCAAATAATGCTCCATTATTTTTAGGTCTGCGATTTGCTGGTTTTTGATAATTAGGATTATTTTTAAGTTTTTCTTTTCTGAAATGTTCTGAAATTACTGTCCTTCCAAAAGGCGTTATTTCGTATTTTATAGGGCAGTTTTTGTAACCCGTATGTATCTTTTTTACTAATTTTTTCTCAGATAATACATCAAATGAAGGTTCTAATTCAGTTAAATCTACATTTAAGACTTCTGAAATTCTTCCCGGAGATGCAGACATAACTACATTGTTTTTAGTATTTTCTTTAAAATAGCTTAAAATTGTAAGTGCGTTTAAATCCTTGTTTATAATTTCAAGTGCTTCTTTTTTGTTTTTCGCACCTTTTGAGAATAAAGAAAATAAAAATAAAATTAATAACGTTTCTATAATCATGAAATCCCCTAACCCACTTAGTTTAAATCTCAAATGGATATCCATTTATTAAAAATTGTATAAATAATTTTATAATTTGATTTTCAACTTAATGTTAAATTGTAAAAGAGGAACTTTAATATTTTATCGAAGAATAATTACTTTAATTGAATTTTATCGAGGGGAATTACTTGGGAAAATTTAAGGAATGTTTGGAGAAAAATAAAATTTTAAAATGTATAATTTTATTTGTAAGTATTTTGATATTTATTTCAATCATACTCGTAATTTATTATGGGGATGCGTCTCTTTTAGATAAGGTTCTTCCAAGGTTGGAATATATCACACTATTTTTTATGATTATTTCATGTATCGTATCTATTTTTTTAGCATATATGACGCTTAAAAATGTGATAATTACTCAAAAACATATTGAACAAGAATATGAACCAATTATAATTCCTGATCCCACTAAACCGATTAATTGTTATTTTTTTAGTAAGAATAACTTATCTCTTAATGAAGCTAAAAAATTTATAGAAACACATCTTAGACTTAGGAATATCGGTAAATATCCTGCAATTCCGTGTAATTACAGGTATTCTTTTGAATTCGAGAAATTTTATGAAATAATAAAACAATTAAATGGTGAATTGAATTTTCCGTTATCCCTTGTTCAATTGTTACCTTCTTTAAATTATGATGAAGTTATTGCTTTTTTTGAAAGTGGATTGACCAGTAAAACTATTTACTTTCCACAAAGTCAGGAGCAGGACTACTTAATTTATTATTTATTACCCGAAGGAACTTCCAATGAGGGAAAATATGAAGGTATGACATTTAGATATTATATGATATATTATTACACATGGTTAGTTTTAACTACACTAAAATTTTCTGAAAAATATAAAAAATACCAATATGGCATAGAAACAATAGAATGTCCCATTGAACCGGTAATTTCATTTACGTATTTTGATAAATTAAATATAGAACGTAGTTTAAAATTCATATTGAAGTCCACTGCTAAAATAGAAAAAAAACTAGATGGGGGCAAACCACGATATAATGTTTCAGTTCGATTTTATGTAAATTCCCCCCAAGAAACCGCTAAAACCACAAAATAATAACTTTTTTTCAATCAATTTAAAAAGAGTAATTTAAAATTTAAGATATGAATGGTTATTAAAATTTAAAAATATGGTTATTTTTAGGAATTTTTTAATTATTAGATGAATTTAATTTTTCTGAAATCCAATTAAATACCCTATTGACATTTTTCAATGTTTCTTTACTTAAATCGTCTTTTAAAATTTTTCCTTCATCTACATTATTCAAAAACTGCTGGGAAATTAAAGCTTTACTTTTGCCACTATTCTTCAAATATTTGTTGAGTCCCTTACTTAAATCTGCATTTTCATCATATAAAACGTGCTTTTTAAAGTCTTTTTCTGAAAATAATTCTTCAACAGTGCCTTCTTTATCAAGCATGAAAAATATATCGTCTTCTGGAATAAAACCATCTTTTAAAATTTGTTCTTTAAATTTTATACCTTTTTTATCATTATCAAATATAAAATAAGGTTCTAAATTCCACCCTCTAAGAATAGAAACTATGGAAAGTACATTATTACCCAAACAAGGTATCATATCAAATTCTAAATGAAAATCTATTAGTTTTTTGAATGCTTGTAAATATAAATAATCGGAAATTCCTTCCACTATAAAATTATTTACTCTATCAATTCTTATCCCTAAAGATACATCTTCACCAATTGCAGTTAAAATCGGCGTTAAAGAATCTTCTTTAGCAGTTATCCAGGCCTTGTTCTTAACTTTTGTTCCGCCGTCAATAGTTTTTTCGACTAATTTAATACGAGTTAGTTTTTTGGGGTTTAGCAAGTAGGGTGAATGGGTAGAATAGATTATTTGAGCGTTTTTCGATGTTTCTTCTATTTTATTTAGTATATCTCTTTGAGCTTTGGCGTGTAAATGAATTCCGGGTTCATCGATTAAAATTATATTCTCTACATTTTCTTTAAACTGCGAAGATGTTTTTATAAAAAATGCTAAATGCCACTTTCTACCTGCACTCCTAACACTTACAGGGTATACTGTACCGTTTTCAGATATCATAAAATTTAAATTTCCGTCAGATATGCCCATATTAAGTTCAGAATCATCTTGATTCCAAAAAGGCGAATATTTTTCATTTAAAATTTTATTTGTACTATTTAAATGGTTTATTTTATCACAAACATTTCCATTTTTAATTTTTTCCATATCCAACCCACAAATGGTTGCTAAATCAGCCAAAAATGCATTATCATCTAAATTAATTTTATTAATGTCACCAGGTATTCCATTTTTATCATATATTTCAAATAGTATAAAATTTGGAACAGTTTTTTCCAGAACTCTTTTTAATAATACTGATTCACGTTCTTTTGGTTCACATACGTTTTCGAGTAGTTCTTGGAGTAACGATAACATTTTTGAAATCAATGTCTGGTCTTGTGGATTTATATTATTTTGAAGTTTTGAATTTATTGAATAAATATATTCACTTAATAGTGGTGCATAATAATAAACACCGTTCTGATCAAAATTAAACGTTGGTAGCATTTTTGACTCGATCTGATAACTATCCAAAATATTTCCTATTTCACAACTTACTTCCCCAAATTCATCCATAAACTCATAAGCAACATTTGAAAGCTTAAAAATTTCATTAAAATTAGAAACCGTATACCCATTAGTATTTTTGGAAATACTAAAATTAAAAATAGCTTTTTTATGTTTATCGACATATTCTTCCCAATATTCCTCACGTTGTAGTTTAATAGCATTTATTTTTTTAATTCTTTCTTCGTCCGAAAGATTGTTGAAACAAGTCTCTAATGTTACTAAATTCATTTTATAATTGAGTTCTTCTTTTTCTTTAAACAGAGTTTTTAAAAAGAATTCATTGGTTTCGAAAAAAAGTTCTATTTCGGGTTCCAATTCTCTATTTTCGATGTTTCTTACGTCATAAGCTATTGAATTACCCACGTTAAAATCATTTAAAGCTTCCAAAATAGATGTTTTTCCGCTTTCATTCATTCCAGCTAAAACGGTGATTCCGTCAGAGGATAAAAATATATCCCCACTGTCTTTTATTGATTTATAATTTTTAATCCTTAATTTTGTTAATTTAATCATTTTTTCATTGTCTTTTGAAATAATTTCTTCCATTTCCCCACCTTTAATAAATTTTCCCTCAATCAATAAACATAAATAATTTAAACATAATTATTGAATAATCCCTTTAAACTCTCAAAAATTAAAATTTAAATTAATATTTACCCTAATTACTTTTTTACGTTCAAATTTTGAATGTTGTTTGCGATAATTCCATGATTATTTTTAATATGAATATCTTGGTTATTTTTTGCAGTATTTTCATTGCCTAAATTATTTATTAAGTTTACATATTTTAAAACAGTTATTCCGTTTTCTGTTAATTTAAAATAAACTTTATTCATGTTTCTATACGGTTCTTCACGTCTTGAGATTAAATCTGCATCTTCTAATTCTTTCATAAGAAGACTTAAACTACTTTTATGAGTTTCAAGACTATCTTTTATTTCTCCAAAGTATTTTTCACCATTTTCTAAAAATTGTAGTGTTTCTACGGCGTATTTTTTTCCTAATAACTTTGTGAGCATTTTCATTTTCCTTTAAAATTTTTTTATTTGTTATATAAATTTGGAAATGTTCCTTTAAATCACTAGGTTTTTAAATTTTGGTAATGTTATTTTAAAAAAATATGTTAATAAAAATAGTAACGTATAAATAATTGGATATCCACTATTAGTATTGTTAAGAAAATTATTAACATAAGATAATTATCTTAACATACCCCCACCCCCATACATTACAAAATCCAATCTAAAAGAGGCGATAATGACCAAAGAAAAGAAAAAACCTATCGAAAAACAGGTAAAACCGTTCGGAAACACCGGACATATCACGTTACCTAAAAGCTGGATAGGAAAAAAGGTTAAAATCAAAATCCAAGGTGAACATCGTGGTTAGATGATTAAGCGAATTGAAATTTCATTCACCCCCCAAACTTATCTCGTTGTGGCCCGTGGTGAAAGAGAATATCTAACAGTTTTTATGCGGGATCTGGAAATGAACCCAATGACCTCCAACATTAAAAGTTTTAGAAGATATGTACTCAGAAAAAATGGAATTGATTTTATAGCACACATGAACGCAGAATTTAACACGATGGACGAAATTGAACTCAAAAAAGAATTTGATGGTATTTACACCAGATTTGTAAAAAAAGGAAATATTCAAGAACAATTCAAAAAGGTCGATGTATATGGTTGAAAACAACAAAGAAATGGTAAAAACAGAAAAAAAAGGCTTAAAAGCAATCAATCTCGCAGATATTCCAAAATCACAAGAAATCGAAGTAGGAACTACAACAGTTAGATTTTCAGCAGGGACAGAAGGAATCCCGATGTTTACAAAAGAAGGAAAACAGGTAATGAATGGAAATTATCCAAAAAATGAATATGTTCCATCCCTAAAGTCAGTGGGATCAATATTAATCAGAGTTAAAAATGGTTTTAAACAAGATAGCGTTGAAATCTCGTATTCAACATTAAAGGCACTGTTAAATCAAATTGAGAAAAATGAAACCATTAAATTAATGATGGATGCTTATTCAACTGTTGAAACAGTTTCACAGTGGAAAACTGGATTTGAAACTGGAACAATGGACAAAGATACTATTTTAGTTCTCGCAGAAAGAAACGGAATTCCTGAAAACCATATCAGGGCTTTGGTATTTGGCGAAGATGTTGAATTTAAGACAACTGCTCAGGAAAAATACGTTGTAGAAGCTTAAAAAAAGAGAGTTATTTATGCGACTTCTAAAACTTCCAGAACCTGAACAGAAAAGAGTCGATAGGGAAAGTGTAAGGAAAGCGGAAGCTCTTGAAAAAATCAGAGAAATTCACGGAGATCTACCAACTTTAGAATTTCCAAGAATTTCTCTAGATAGAGCTTACTTTTCTATTTTTTCTAAAGATATCTTCAAACATATCTACAAGGGAAAGGATCGATACCTCGATAAATACGACCAGAAAAGAATCGATAAAATGGTTGAAGAAATGAGAACTCAGGGATTTCAAAAAGTCGATTTTGATTTACCTGAAAGAAAAAACATGAGTTACCGAGGCGATGTATTCAACAATTATCCTCAATTTAAACAGAATATGGTCGACCACAAGGGCCACGGAACCGGACTTCATTTTAAACTCTGTGATTTTGAGGATGAAGTAATCTCCTGGATTACAATATCAATGCGACAGCCCCATATGGCGGTTGCTTACGTGAACTTTCAAAAATACTACCGATATTTAAACGATATTCCAAAGCCAACAATTGGAAACTTTGATACAAACTTTTTACCTGTTGAAATGGATGATCGAGAAAAAATCTTTGATGATTTTTCTAAATTGTTCATTACCTGGTGTAGGGAAGTTGAAATTCAGTACAGACACAAGATGTACGAACTTTTCGAGTATGATCTTGACCCTGAAAAAACCGAAGTTATTCCAATTTCAATAGAAATTCCTTGCGAATATCTTCACAGAGATGTTGCAGAATTTGCATGGCTTAGTGATGTTGCATTTTGTAAATCGGTTGTAAAGCATTCAGACCTTACAAGAACTATGTATTTAAATAAAAATCTAAAATCACAGCGTTTCCAGATGAAAATCTATCAAAAAGCTTTTGGATTGGCGAGAATGGAATTGACTGTTCACAAAGACTGGGCATCTCACTTTTTTTCTGGAGATGATCCAAAAATTCTGAAAGATAAGATAAAAATGTGTATCGATGCAGTTTTGGGAGAATACAGGCTTTCACTTTACGATATAAAACCTGTTGAAATGACCTACAGTAGATTTTTAGGCCAACTTGCATCTGCTCTTGATTGGGATCGAGATATGCTTTTAATGATTATTGAATCTAAAAATTCAGAATTTAAATTTACAAGAGATAATCAGAGTTTACAGAAAAAGCTGATAAAAGCTGATTTGATTGAGAGAGAAAAGCCAAATTCGAAAGTCTGGATAAAAACAGATTTTGCAAGATGGCTTTCTTCACAACTTGGAGGATACTTTATCTGTCCGCATTGCCGGACTTACATGATTAAAAGCGAAAAATCTTTAGAATACGTTTGTTCTTCATGTGGATATTCTAAAAAAATGATTTAAGGTTGTTAAATATGGCAGAACCTTTTAGAATTTCAAATTCAAGGCTTTACGAAGTTGTAGAGCAGTTGAAAAAACAGGGAATGATCCCTAAAGAGTGCATGGCTTTGATTGATACCACTGGAGCTATGAAAATTATTGGAAATATGACTCAGGACGAGCTTGAAAATTTAGTTTACACAGTACAGATTGAAGAAGATGGATTTATTGGTGCATAAAATGACAAAAACAGGTTCAGTATCTCTAATTTATCAAAATGAGTTTATCGAATGGTTAAAATCTCTAAAATTCTCCTACCTTACAATTGAATACCTTGTAAAAAATGTTAGAATCCTTGCAAGAAAAAGATTGTTGAACCTTTCAAAACCCGAATTTGAAAATGAAATGTGGAGCAGATACAAGAGAGCCATGAGAGCAACTTATTCTAATGCATACCGGCATTACTGGAAGTTTAGAAGTGAATTATCTGTTTAAAAAAAGTTAAAAAATTAGGATAGTTCAAATCCCCTCAAAAATGAACTGTTCAGGCATATTTAACAATTTTAGAAACTGGTCAAGTCCCCCACATCCCAAGATATTCCCATCTCAGGCAATATAAATTCTGAAAATAGCCTTATTTAAAGTTTTAGGGCAATCAAAACCAATATATCGGGTTAAAAAAGGAAAAAACGAAATTTTAAAAAACTATATTTGTATTTAAAACGGCAATTAATTTTAGATTTCGGATGAATATTTAGCCACTGTGAAGAGTTTTGACGATTTCTCGTCAATATACATTTTGAAAATAGAATTATAAAAACCTGCTGATTTGGATTAAATGAAAATAGTGAAAATTTAAGAAAACGCTATGAATGAGGTGATAAAATGCCCGAATTTGAACCTGGTGAAGAATTTAGAAGATTTGCAGTTAATTATTCAAAAGAAATTGATGAATTTCTTAAAAAAATGGGTTTTTCAGAGCGTACATCATATAGACCGTTAATTCAAGTTTTAGATTCGAAAAGAAGGTTTGGAAAGAACAATATTTTCATAAAGTATACTATTGGGTTAGATGGTCAGGCGGTTTACTTTTTCTATAAAATACATCGGGATATTTACATTAAATCAGAATACTACGAAAATCCGTTAAATGAATCTGAATTTACTAAAAATTTAGAGAATTGGAAAATAGAAAGTGTAAAACGAATAAAAGAAAAAGTTGTTGAAGAATACACATTGAATTCGCTTGAACCCGAATTAAGACCTGAATTTGTCGAAAAAGTAAACAAAATCATGGAAAAAGAGCCTATTAAAGTAGATAATTTAAGAAAACGCTATGAATGAGGTTCCTTTGGTGGTTTAAATGGTAAAAATAATAGACATTTACGATATTGCGGAAAAAGAAAAAAGAAAATATTTAACTCAATCTGATTTTGTCGGTCAATATTTTAAAATTTGGTATATTATTGGTTTAATTTCTTTAGTTTTAGCTTTAATTAGATTAATTCCTATGGAAATCTATATAATGATGATGTTTTTCCTTATTCTGGAATTTATGCTTATTTCGGCACTTCATTTTAGAAGATATTCTAAAAAAAATAAATTAACATTTAAGGGTCTTAGGGTGTTCTTTTCAGATGGAACAGAAGAATTATCTTACTTTAATTTTCCAAGTGATTACGAAACATTTGTTTTTAATCTTACTGCCAAATGTAACGAACATCAAGTAGAAGTTTCGAAAATTGAGAGATTGAAGTGATCCCCATGATTGCCCTTTCATCTTTTCAAAGTCCTTCAGTGGAGATAGATATTCACTCTGATCTTTCAGGAGTAGATAAGAAAAAGATAGACCTTGCAACAAGAAGAGCATCCTATCTTGTTTTAGTTTACAATATCCGGGAAAAACTTCCAGAAATATGCGATAAATTAAGTCAGGTTTACGATGAAAACGACTCTCAAATAATATCGTTAGGTGTTCAAACAAGGAAAAAAAGACATTTAGCTTTAAAAATTGAGAAAAACAGTTTTCAAATTGTTTCTAAGTTAAAAGGAGATTGCAATATTATATTAAATAATGACTCCTGGAGTGATGTTCAATGAAAAGGTATCTGTTTTTATTTTTACTTTTCATAATACCTACAACAATTTACGCAAACGATTATGATGTATTTGATTCTGTAACCGAGGAGAATATGAATCCCTCTCTTGATGCTTGGGATGGGATAGAGTTAGTTTCTTTTTATTATAATATTACAGATGGGTCTTTGACATTTGAATTCTCAAATCAAAAGGATAATTCAGTATCATTTAAAGGGTTTGATGCGTATTCAAAACAGATTTATTTGATAGATTTACCCCCAAATCAGATTACTAAATACAGGGTTGAAAATCCTAAATTAAAGGTTGGAAATATTTATTTTGCATTCTGGAATAGTAACGGATTTATTACAGTAAAAGAAGCTGCAACTCCATTAACTTTACCAAATAAAATAGTTTTAATTTCTTACTCTGCATTAGGTTGGTTTACTGCCAAAATGTGGGCTTATATGATGATTTTAACAGGAATTTCGTTATACATTACTAAAAAGTACTTTGTAGAACGGATGATTATAGGTAGAAAAAGACACGTTTTACCATATATTGGTTGTTCGTTTGGAATTTTGGCTTTATGGATACTTACTATGAAATATGGTCTTCCGTTTGGTTGGTATGAGGTTTTAACAATTGGAAAATGGAAATTTACTTTAAAACTGCCGTTCTTTGATTTATCAAACTGGAATTTTAGATATTTACTTTCCTATGGAAAATGGCTCTATTTTGTAGCACTATATACCGGATTTTGGGCTGGATTTAAAATATTCAATCCCGAAGTTAAAAATTTATATGCAATAGCACTCCACAAGTGCAAAGCTGATGATACTAACAAAAAATTGATTAATAAAAGGGAGTTTTTAAGTCTTCCATCGGTAAATAGATTGGGTAAAACGTTTGTAAGGTACGCAAATAGAATATATGAACTTAGATTACCGCTCTGCCTTCCTGCAAAAGTTACTTATGGTGGAGATTATTCCGAAGACCTTTACGAAGTAATTGATTATACAATAATAGAACCTAAAATAGAATACAATGAAACTACGTTTTGGAACAGGGTTTTATCACATTTAGAACGGTTAAAAGATAAAATAAGTCCTAAAAATGGAATTATAGCAGTTGAACTATCAAAAATAATGAATGCTGATGCAGTAGATGCTTATCACTTCACATGGAGCTTAAATGAGTTAATAGATAAAAATTATGAAATAAACTATGAAAATATGGATTTGAAGAGATTGAGGGGAAACGAAGTAATTGCTGTTTCGAGGGTGTGTGTAGAGAAGTTTACTTCTGTTATGGATAAGTTCCAACAGTTTTCAGATTATATTATTGATAGTATTAAAAAGATGAAAAAAGGAGATGATCCTTTCCTTGATGAAGTTATTGAAAGAGTAAAACTTGAAGGTGATGTAAGTGGAGAAGGAGGACAGACTGGAGATAGTAACCCAACTGGTGAATCCAAATAATGTAACAAAGTGCGAAAAGCTTTTTAATTCAGTAATTCCAAAGAAATACTCACCTGAGTTTCAAAGGGGAAGAATTGAAAAAGCAATAATAAGAAATCCTGAAAAAAGGGGTTATTTGTATAAGCTAATGAAATTAGAAGAACATAAAGAATCTCAAGAAATTGAAGAAAATAAGAGGATGGAGACAAATGAATAATTATTTTTCATTTATCGATTTAATATTGATGAATAGAAAAAATGTTGAGCATTCTGGTATTCTAGTTTGGGGATACCGAGGAATGGGTAAAACCACCTGTCTTAGAGGTATCTATCACCAAATAGAAGATTATAATACATTACATCCTGAAAATGAAATTTCTTCAATTTTTGCAACAGATATTGACCAGATTGATATCTGTGATTGTCTATTTTTAGATGATTTTGGTACAAAATTCAATAAAAGAGATTTTTCGACAACTGAAAACAAAGAATTTGTAAAACTTCTCCAGGAAGTTAGAACAAATATTCCTGTTATACTTGTGTCAAGCCCTAGTTATTTTATGCTTGATAAGGATCTTAGAAACTTCTTTACTCCTGCTCAAATTCTTTCAAAATCAGATGCAAGATTTTTATTAAATGTATCTGGAGCTACTTTTTCAGTTCCTAAACCTAGTGATAAACTTTTAAAAGAATTTAGAGATCAAGAATTAGAAGAAAGAAAAAATAGATTTAGTAGGGCAATGGATAAAGTTAAAACTGCCCATGCTAAGAAAAATGGAATTAAATCTTAATTACTCTTTTTTAGATATTTAGATATTCAGGACATTCACGATATTTAGATATTCGGGATATTTAGACGTTTTAGTCATTTTTATACCCTTCTTAAGTTACATATTAATTATGAACTTATGAGGTGGCTCTCGTGTGGATTTAAAGTTAAATAAGGTTTCAGTATTTGCATTTATCGGTGCTTTTCTGTTGCCTTCGATATATCTTCAAGAAATAATTGGAAATTTCTTTATCTGGTTGTTTCCGATTTTGTCTCCATTGACTCCTCAAGGGGTCTGCGTTGTTTTGGCATTATTGCTGTTATTACTTGCGGTAATATGGGCTTATAAAAATCCTGCTGGTCAGATTTGGGTAAAAGACAAATCTAAGACTCCAAATAATAAAAAAACTAATTTTAACAATTCTAAAAATAAAACCACTCTGAACAAAAAAGGAAAATCAACAAAATCTAAAAAGAGGTGAGATGTTTGCCTTGGAATTCTCAGACAAAACAATATCGACGTGAATCTGTTGGTAAGGTTGCTCGATCTGTAGCTACAAATCCAAATATGATTAAAAATGTCTGTTTTGGAGCTATGATTTTGTCATTGGTTACTGCTTTGATGGGCGATACTGCGGGAATGACCATACCATACATCGGTTGGATAATTGATTTTATCCTGGATGTTGGAGCGACTGTTATTTATGGTCTTTGTGGAACTTTGCTGTTTTTCTTGTCAAAAAGAAAGAACGTTACAGACTTTTTAGGTCTTGTATGGTGTGTTATTTGGTTTATTGAAGCTGTTGCTGAAAATACTCTTTCGGGAGTTGCTTCGTTAATTGCTCCAGTAGTTTCTAAAGTACCCGATGTTTTATTGGGTTTTGGTCTGTTATTTATTGCATTTTACTTCGCAGTTGAATTATACAAAGATGATTAGAGGTGAATTAATTTGACGAATGTACTTGAAAAATCAATAAACATGCCTGGCGGTTCCATTTCATATTGGGAAGCTGTTGGTTTAGTATTAGTTATGGCAGCATCCCACACTGTTGTCATGGGCGGTGAATGGTTTATCAATTCACTTGTTGGTGCTTATGGAGTTGTGTGTATCGGTCTTGCAATTATTTCCTTGAGTGGAAAGGGAGACCTTAGAAGAGTTAAGAAAACTAGCACGTGGGAAGGTATTGGAATTGCTGTAATTTTAGGAATTATCAGTTTATACGGCTACTTCCAGTTAGAAGCGTTACAGTCTTCAACTTATCAAATTTTAGCTATGGGATTGATATTCTTAATTTCAGTTGCAATAGCTTACAGGGATTAAGAGGTGAGTGTTTTGGATTTAAAAAAATCAGTAAAAGGATTTGGTCTTTTGTTCATGCTCTTGATTTCCTTAATTTCAAGCGTATGTGCAACAGATGTTACATTTAACGTCGGTATTGATGGCGTTACAGTTACGGAAGGGGAAACCGAATTAAGCGTAATTAATACAACTGGTGTAATCAATTTTACAGATGAAGAACACAATATTACACTGTCTGCAACTAACTATGATTCAGTTGATTTAACAGTTAATCCTACAACTGCAACTGAATACAACGTTACATTAAATGAAACTGTCTATACAATTGTAATTAATTCAGAACTCGATACTTTCGAGATTTACGATGAAGAAGGTACTTTAATTGGAACTTTTGACGATGCATCAAGAATACTCGAACTTACTGCGGGAACTTACAACTATACTGCTGTGAAAACTGGATACGAAAATGAAAGTTTAAACTTCATTGTTCCAGATACAGAAGAATTAAACGTTTCAATGGTTTTACTTCCACAAGACACAACTGATGATACTACTGATAATACAACAGAAGACATTCCTGTAACAATTATCGTTATTTCAGATGCTGATTCAAGACTTGAACAGTTAAACGATTTCTTTAGGGATAATTTACCCATAATCTGTGTTTTTGGAGTAATATTCTGTTATGGAATATACAGGAACATGAAGAAAACTAACTTTAAACCAGGAAATAAGAAATAAGGAAGTGATTCAAAAATGAAAAAACACTTTCTTCTTTTTTTATTAGTTTTGTTGTGCGTTTCAACAGTAAACGCAGGTACAACAACTATATCGTCTAGTGATCAAACGAGCGATTATTATGTGGTACTAAATAACCCATATACTGATGAATTATTGCTTTCTGCATTAAATACCACCTCATGGAGTCATTATATCCCGGTAGTTATTGGATATGGGGATAATAAAGTATATTTTTCTTCGGAAAAAGATTTGGCAAGATTTTGTACGGTTTTAGCATATAATAATAAAGTATTGCCGTTTTCTGGAGAATATGTAGCATATATCGGTGATCAACCTGCGACTGTTACAACATATTATTCAACATCAACTACGACACGTACAGGATATGTTGAAAACGCACAATATGCGTATATTTATGCAGTGGCCTATACTGGTGGAGATTATTATGGGTCCGAATCATGTATTTACTTTAATTCTGAGTCCTTAGCTCATGCTGAGGGGAAAAATGCGGCTTCTGGTCAATTTACTTCAAGGGCAGTTTCTGGAACCTATGACCATAGGGTAGCGTGTTTAGGATACCAGGGTTACGGGTTTTATTCTGTAACAATCTTTGATTATGTAGATTATGATGATACATTAGTTACTACATTAATAGAACCTCCTGAAAAGTATGAAATTACTTTAGTTTCGAATGTGAATGATTTTGACGTTTATGAAGGAACTGTTAAAATAGGCACATACAATTCTGCTGATGTAATTAAGATGGTTCCTGGAAATTATGAATTAACTTTCGTAAAAGAAGGATACTGGAACGAAACTAAAACAGTAGAGGTTACTGAAGAAGGGGCAACGGTTAGTTTAGAAATGTTTCCCGAAGATGAGCTATATTTAATATCATCAAATGTAACTACTGAAAATATTGTAACAAATATGGAAGTTGAGATGACCTTACATATTGAACCGATGATAGAATCTCAAAATACAATGATTTCATTTTCAAAAGATATTGTTTCAATAAAAGAAGGAACTGAATCTTTAACGAAAGATGGAGATGACTATATTATTGGGAATTTCTACGAACCAATTGATTTAACGGTTACGTTTAACTCTGGAACCCTTACAGGAAACAGATACATTGAAACTACTGTATTTGGTACTGCTTATGTAGGAACTCAGAGTACTGACTTTTTAACTACAAAATCAATTGATTATACTGTAAATTCGCTTCCAATTGTTGTGTATATGCCTGATTGGGAAGAAGGGGTAAACGAACTTAGAATTACAGAACAGGAAGGAAACACTTTAATTTTAAATGTTGAAGTGTTAGATAGTTCTGATGATTCAGTTTATGCTCAAAATGTGGTTTTCAATCCTTATGGAGTTGAAACACTTGATATTAATTTAACAGAAGGTATTTACTATTTGCATCTGTACTGTACTGACTTTGATACAAACATTGCATTTAGTGTTTCAGAATCTTCTGATGATTCAGATATTATTGCAGTTGTAGTTACTTCTGATGATTCAATAATTGATACAGTAAGTGATACCTTAACTGATTACTGGTATGTTCCAGTAGGATTAGGTATTATAATTGGAATTTATTATGTATTTTCCAAGAAAAAAGGTAAAAAACCTTCAAAATTAACAAAAGGTGGTAAAAATGGTAAAAAATAAATTTGCCCCTTTTTTAATCCTTTTACTTCTCTGCGTAAGTCCTTCTCATGCTGCGTGGACCGATTATATTCCGTTATATGGTACATTTACAAGTGTAGTTGATACCGCTACTGGGTTATTAGATTCATTTTCTGGAATGATGGATTCTATAACTGGTGCAATGGATTCTCTTAGTTCATTTCTGGATCCTGATGATGCAGCAATAATTGAAACTGATGATATAGAAAATCAGACCGCAATAGGTATTGGAGATAAAGAGTATTTTTCAGCAGAGGAGTTAAATGAAGCGGGTCAGGAGTCCTTAAACAATGTTTCTAATACGGTAAATTCTGCTTATTCAGTACTTTTGAACTATTCTGTTGAAGGTACTGGCCTTGGAAAAATAGATATTGGACTTATAAGTAGGGATAAAATATATGGATATTCCGCTTTTCCGATTCAAATGAGTATTTATAAGCCTTCAACAACTGCTTATCATGATTACTTTCATTTAGAAAGTTATTCTTTATGGGTTGAAGATATTGATGATCCAGGAATAAAACTTTGGACTTATACCGAATCAGGATTAAATACAATTGCTTATCCTGGTGATTCTGCAATATGTGAAGCTACGATTCTTAAAGCTCCAGATGATAAGTATGCAACTGTAAAATCCTGTTTAACTTCCAATTCTAATTTATTGGAGTTGGATGGTATAGTAACATCCCAAAATAAACAGTTTGAGATTTGTGGAAATGTTGTTGGATATATTGAAAACTGGTATGAGGTTGCTGTAAGTAATCCTGATGGTTCGGTATCTTATGTATGGAGAAGGGGCCCCGATATTCCGGTTGATTTGGATATTGAAACTACATCTATGTGGAAACATGAAAAGAATGGGGTATTTTCATTGAGTGGTGCTAAAAGTACCCTTCCAGTAAATGATTGGGAAGAATATGGATATTTATGGGTTCCATATGCTTCGTTAAATCAAGGTTCAACATCAAATATTCTTGCTCAGTTATGGGCTAGTCCAGTACATATTGAAGATTCAAGTAGCTCTTACAGTTTTTTTGCAATGTATAATGCAGAGTATAATTGTATAGAAGAGTTAGATATGGATCTATCTAATGTGGATACAAGAATTGTTACTTTGGCTGTATCAAATGATTCAAACTTTGAGGTTGCAGGATCTTCTAGTTATGATAATTTGAATATAGGTTCAACTTATAAAATTTCAGGAAACTTGCCATTTATATCAAATTCAGATAATGTAGCTTCTTGGAAGGTTTACGCTATCACCTATGGGGAAATTGTAAGAGATGACGGTCAAAAATTACCTGTTTGGACTGTTGTTAGACCTTGGATCGCTGTAAACGATAATGTTCAAATATTAGGTCTTGATACTGCAACTGAACTCGAAGACCTTTATTTGGATGGAAATGTAAATGAGTCTGAACTTGAAGAAGTGAAAAATACTGCAATTTCGGAAATAGAATCTGCACTTGATGGAATAGATCAAGATATGGGTTATGCAGAGGGAAATGATAATACAGATATGATTAGAGTATTAAATAAAGCAAAATCATGTCTTAATAATGCTGAAAGTGTAATTAAATCAATATCTTCAACAGATACCGAAGATGAAAAGACTGCGAAAATCAATAAATACAAGCTTTATCTTGAAGCGTCTGAAATGTACTTAAAAGCATCTGTTTGTTACAAAGCAAGTCTTGATACTGATGGAGAGTACTATGAAGACATGGCAGATGAGTTAGTATCAAAAGAATCAATAGTAATTACTTCTGATTCAATATTTGATACATTAAATGATATTCCAGTAATTGGAACACTTGTTTCATATATTCCGGGTGGATGGTGGACTGTCATAATTTGTTTATGTTTAATTGGCGGTTACTACTACCTTGAAAATGATAAGAAAAAAGGTTCTAAGGGATGGAGTAAAAAATACTAATTAATTACTTTTTTTAATTTTTTTGGGTGGAATTTTGCTTGATTTTTCAAAGGGGGAGCTATATTTTTATTATTTGATATTATTTGTTTTTGGAATAATTATTTTAAATAAAACAATACTTTTTTTAATATTTTGAGTAATAATCTATTTTGTTAATTTATTGGGGGAAATTATGAAAAAATTAATTTGTTTAATTTCAATTTTAACTTTGTTTTCAGGATGTGTTACAGTAAATGTTAATGTTCCAGATTCAGACCTTACCGAAAAAGTTATTGAAATTGTTGATAGTTCAAATGAAAATGAAACGGTTCAAAATGAAGTAAATACTGTTCAAATTTCTACTGAAAATTTAAAAAAATATCCGTGGAATGCACCAATTTTTGCAAATAGGTATGATTTTTGTCTTTATGCTTGTGATTTTAAAAATGTATCTAGTTATGAATTAATTTTTGATAATCAGGATAGAATTCAATGTTTGGAAAATGAACTTTACAATGTTGATAGAGATCCAGGAACTTTAACAAACGTTAATTTAATTTATCAAGATGGAACTAGGAATCATTTTGATATTTATTTTAAATTAAATGTTGATTATGATACATACGAAGAATATGCAACTAAATATCTACAAAATAATGATTATAGAAATGCAGATTATTGTTTGATGAAGATTGAAAAAGTTAATGCTTCTTGTGATCTTTATATTGCTCGAGCAATATGTTTAATGAATCTTGGAGAATATGAAACTGCAAGAGATTATGCTGAAATGTCAAAGGTAGATCCAAATTGTGTTGAATATTCTGTTCAAATTTTGGATGCTTTGGATTTTATTGAAAAATATGATTAATTTACTTATTTCTTATATTATTGGTTATTTATTGTTATTTAGTATTATTTATTTGTTATTATTCTTTATTTATTATTTAACCTTTAATTATTTGTTATTATTGTTATTATTCTGTATTTATTCTTTTTTATTTAATTTAATTGTTGTATTATCGTTAGTTTATGATTAGTATTTACAGTTAGTTAGTTGTTAGTTTGTTATTAATTCAGTTCTTGGAACTTATATATGGGTTTCCGCACCCGAAGGGGCATAAATCAATAAGCGCTAAGCTCTAAAATCGCCATAGGCGACATATACCCAAAGGGTATATAAGCCATGGCTTGTCCTCTGATATTTCCTAAATTGCGTGGGCTACCGTCGAAAAATTGCACTCTCTAAAAATAAAATCATATAAGCAGTTTTTCAGGTAGTTCTGAGCAGGTCGCGACCTGCGAAAGCAATTGAAACATTGCTTTGATTGTTTAAAATTAAGCTTGATTATATGAACTGCGCAGCAGTTCTTAACTCCAATAAAATCAATAAGTCCAAAGACTCATTTCATGGGCGAAGCCCATTGTAAGTGTGGTAGCCATACACCCGGAGGGTGTAGGGCGTACATCGATCCGCCCGTTAGGGCTCTTAATAGAGAGTCAATGTCTGTACGTCATTTTGGGCTTTACCTCAAAAAAAGCCTAAATTGTATCTAATCGTTTTTCGTAACTTTTTTGTTAAAATCGTTTAACTGCGCTTTATTCGTCTTTAAATGCTCTAAAAAAATAAGCTATTTTAATCGTTTATTTTGAAATCTAAGAATATCAACTTTCTTCGATGTAAAAAAATAGGAATATTGGTATGTGCTTAATGTTCCCCACAGTGGGCAACAAAAGTTATATATACATTAATAAGTTTCCAATTGCCATTACAATCAACATTCCCATTAATGCGAGGTGGGATGAATATATCCCCGTAGTCTGGTACTGGGTCTTTATAATATTACATATGGTTCCGCAAACGGTTATTGGCGCTAAAATCTGGAATAGGATTGCCAAGTAGAATACTATCGTATTTGGAGTTATGAATGTTCCAATAGTAAGTACAAATGCCAAAATTAAAGCTATAAAATGTGGCATTAACCTCATTCCACTCATCCTAAATGTTGCAAATCCAGAAAGCATTGAACCAAAAATTAAAGCTAGAGATACTAGCATTGTTACGTCTGACATATTTTCACCTTAATTATAACCATACTGGCCTTGCATTTGGTTTTGAAAGAAATCTAAAGAATGTAGGTGCTCCGGCAATCTCAATTCCGTCTTCGAGTTTTTTATCAACACCCCTGAATTCAGAACTCATTTCGCATACGTATATTTTAACTCCTGATTTGATTGCTGCTCTTAATTTATCACCAAGTTTTGGGAATGCAGGGTGTTTTACCTTGTCACATTCTCCTTTCAATGCGAGACTTGCTCCATCAAACATTAAAAAGATCGTTGGCTTCAATTTCATGTTCTGAGCTACGTCTGCCATCATGAAAGTTGCATATGCTTTTTCAGCATTTCCAGTTCCCGTCATGTTGATGATAAATACCTCATCGATATCCAATGAAACTCCGAGTTCTTTTTTCTTTTCTTCTTTTTTGATTAAAATCTTGTAATTTCCGCCATCCGTCTTTTCTGCGGAAAGTATGTCATTTCCCATGCTTTTCAGTCCTTCGGTAAGGTCAGTAAACGCATTTGGCCCTGCAATTATTTCTAAAACTTCACCAACAGCCATTCTTTCTAAAACTTCACCGACCATCAAAATTGGACCCGGACAGCTAGCACCAACAACATTTATGGATTTTGAAGCTTCGATTTCCCCAATACTCACCTTAATATCTGTTCCATCGACTTCCATTTTGTATCCCATTTTTTTGATTAATTCGGAAATTTCTTTGATTTGGGAATCTCCATCGGTTTCGATTACCAAAATTCCGCCATCTGTTTTCTCGATTACTTTTTCTACCAGCATTGCAGGACTTCTGAGTGATTTTACGTTTATCTCTTTTATCATGATTACACCATAATTTATAGATATGTCATTATTATGCACAACCATTCTTTATGTGTTTTCGAGTTTTCTCGATTATTAAAATTAAATTAAAATTAATGAAATGTATAAAATAGATTATTTTTTAAGTTCTGCGATTAATGCATCTTTTGTTGGTGCTCCAACAAACTTAACTTCCCCGTTTATTGCAACGGTTGGAACTGCCATAATTCCAAGTTCAGCAGCCTTTTCTGGATGTTCCATTACGTTAATATGTACAATTTCGAGTCCGTCGATCTCTTTTGCAACTTCATCAACTACTCTTTTAGCTGCTGGGCAGTGTGGACACATAGGTGATGTAAATACTTCAACTTTTACCATAAATTCACCCGATAAGTTTTTTTATTTGCTTAAATAAACTATAAGATTATGACATTATATATTTGGCGATTCAGATGCGAAACGAAAAATCCATAGTGGCAATCGTAGCCGCAATTTCATCATTTTTAACCCCTTTTATGAGTACTGCATTGAATCTTGCTCTTCCAAGTATTGGAACAGAATTTTCAGCAGATACCATCATTTTAGGGTGGATTGTAACTTCATTCCTACTTGCAAGTTCTGCATTTTTGCTACCTGTTGGCAGGATTGCGGATATTATTGGTAGGAAACGAATTTTATTAAATGGATTGTTAATTTTTGGATTATCGTCTTTAATGGGAATATTTTCAGGGTCAATTAACCAATTGATCATATTTCGTGTACTCCAGGGAATAGCTAGTGCCATGATATTTGGAACTGCTATTGCAATACTAACTTCAGTTTATCCGTTAAACGAAAGAGGAAAAGCCCTTGGAATCAATATTGCTACAGTTTATATTGGATTAAGTTTAGGGCCATTTCTTGGAGGAATTTTAACCCACTATTTCGGATGGAGAAGTATATTTTTATTTTCAGGAATTATTGGGATTATAACTTATATTATTGCCAAGAAATTCGTATTAAATGAATGGTGTGATGCAAAAGGCGAGATTTTTGATTATTTCGGCTCAATTACATACATGATTTCGCTTGTATTCTTGGTATACGGATTTATTACACTCAGTTCAGGTGGATCTATTTTTATATTAACTTCATTAATTTTTGGATCAATATTCATCTGCAGGGAATATAAAACAGAAAATCCAATTCTAAACATCAAACTTCTTACAGATAATCTCGCATTTTCAATGTCAAACCTTGCTGCACTCTTAAATTATGGCGCAACTTATGCAGTTGCGTTTTTGATCAGCTTTTATCTTCAGAGTTTGAGGGGATTTTCTGCTCAAGATGCAGGACTGATCCTTTTAGCACAACCTCTTGTACAAGCAATATTTTCGCCAGTTACCGGAAAATTATCCGATAAAATTGAACCTAGAATTTTAGCGTCCCTTGGAATGGGAATTACTTGTGTTGGGTTGTTATTATTTACATTTATCAGGTTAGATACAAGCATCTATCAAATAATTTTAAATCTAGTGCTTCTTGGCTTTGGATTTGCAGTATTTAGCTCCCCAAACACAAATGCAATAATGAGTTCAGTTGAAAGGAAGTTTGCAGGTGTTGCCTCTGCAATGCTTGCAACCGTAAGGATTTTAGGTCAAATGATTAGTATGGCAATAATAACAGTATTGATTGCATTTTATGTTGGAAATAATTCCATCTCTGCAGAATTCAGCCCGCTATTCCTTCAGGGAATAACTACATCGTTTAAAGTTTCTGCAGTATTATGCGCAATTGGAATTTTTGCGTCACTTGCTAGAAAAAATATCAGAAATAAAAATTAATTATTTAATTTTAATTCCATTTTTCTTTGAAGTATTCTAATGCTGAAACTAAGTTTTCTAAATCTGAAAGTGGAAATGCAAATACGAGTTCATCATCCTTAACGTGTGCGTAAGCCCTTGAACCGTTGCATCCAAGTGTTGCATTTGCGACGCCTCTTGTTTTTACAGCAGCTACTGCATCAGCACATAAAGATTGAATTCCTGCAAAATCTGCCTGGAACCTACCGCCTGCCGTATAATTGAGTGCTTGAGTAAGTCTTAAACCTTGTTTTGGAGTTACTAAAACTACAATACTGTCGGGTTCAAAGTCTGCGTCATTTAATGGTGCGTAAACTCCTGCGTAAATTTCTTCTTTAACTCTTGGAATTGCCTCAACGGTTTTGATTGCAGCCTCTTCTGTTGGGAAATTTCCTAAATTGTGGTATAAAACCCCAGTTTTTAATGGTTCAGGCGGATTTTGTAAAATTCCAATTGCATAAGCTCCACCTTTACATACATGTTTTTCTGCTGTTGCGTAGAACTTTTTACCTTCAATTCTTGCATTTTGAATCATTTCACAGTGTCTTACAGGCGCTTCTATTTCAGCATAACCTTCAGGAATTTCTTCTTTTGATTTTGCAAGTTTAACTGCTGTTGCAGGTTTTTCGAGTCCCAAAAGGTCTTGAAGTTTTTTTCCAAGTTCTTTGATTTTTTGAATTTCCATTTACTATCACCAGTCCACTAAATCTATTTGTGTATGTTTTACACACAACTATCAACATCCGTAATATATAAATGTTTTCATTTGTGTTAAAACCTTGCACAACTATCCTTTATCCATATATTTTATCTATGTTGTATGTGCAGTATAATTTTAAAGATTGAAAAATAAATATCTTTCGAAATAATCCGGTGAAATTTTGAAAATAACGTTAAGAAATGAGATTTGTGACCGTTTGGAAAATATTGTAAATGATTTAAAAGTTATAAAGCATTGCATTGGTTGCGAAGGAATGGATCTAAAAAATGAAGACCCTCACCACCACCCAACTATCGAAATAACGCAAGAATGTAATCACGATTGTATATTCTGTTATTCTAATTTAACGAGTGTAAAACCAGGAGTATATGGAGATTTAAGTAAATTTAAAGCCGTTACCATAAGCCAGTACGGTGAACCACTGATACACCCGGAAAAGGTAAAAAATGCAATTAAATATGTAAAATCTAAAGGATTGAGATGCGATTTACAGACCAATGGATCACTTTTAAATGAAGAACTATTAAAAGAATTTAAAGACCTCGGTTTAGACATGATAATGATCAGTTTGAGTGCATCTGACAATAAAACGCATGAAAAACTCGTAAAAAAAGATACTTTTGAAAAAGTTTTTGAAAATATAAAACTATCATCAAAATACTTCCACACAATCGTTCGATCAATATATATTCCAGGATTTAACGATGAGGAACTTGTAAAACTTGGTGAAATGCTAAATGAAATCGGTGTTTCTGAAATGATGGTTCACCAACTCGTAATTCATCCTGAAAATTTAGATGAACTTGAAAAAATTGGAAACCTTGAAAACGTTGGAAAAATAAAAGATTTATTACTGTTGATTGAAAAAATTAAAAAAGTTGCACCAAACGTAAATGTGACTATAAAGGGTTGTTTACTTGTGTATTTAAAAACAATGGATGGATTTATATTAAATTCAATAAATAGCGACTGTGTTTCAGAAGTTCCAGTAATAAAAAGGGAATACACGCCAATTTCATTCTAGGTGATTTTCATGAATATCTTATCAGTTGGAGGTTTTGACCCGACAGGCGGTGCGGGAATCGTTACAGATGTAAAAACGATAAAAGAACTTCAAAAAAACCCTCTTTCAATAATAACATCAATTATTCCTCAAAACAATAATAAAGTTTTTTTAAAGAAAGATTTATCAAAAGAAGAGATAAAAGCGCAGTTTAATGCAATTTTCGAAGATTTTGAAGTAAATTGGGTTAAAACTGGAGTTTTAACCATTGATTCAATTGATATTATTTTAGAATTTAAAAATAAATATAATTTTAACATAATTTGCGACCCTGTTTTGAAATCAACCACACATTTCGAGTTTTCGGATGAAATGTTAATTAAAAAGTATTTGGAATTTTTTAAAGAGTGCTTTTTGATAACTCCAAATTTAAAAGAATTTGAAATTATTGAAAAAATGTTTGAAACTTCCCACCATGATTTAAATGATATTACAGTTCTTGTAACCGGAAAAACAGATGTTTTAAAAATTGATGACAAAAATATTGAAATAACTGGAAAATACGTGGAAAAAGAGGTTCATGGAACTGGCTGTACGTATTCCTCTGCAATTACCTGTTTTTTATCCGATGAAATGAATGTTGAAGAATCGATAAAATCTGCAAAAGAATTTGTACTTGGGTCTGTAATTTACGCAGAAAAAACAAAATTTGGGTACAATTCAAATCCAACATATGTAACCAAAGAATCGGTTGAAAGAAATCTATTTTATGCTTTAAATTTAATTAAGAATATGGAAAATTCCATTTTTAAAGATTTAAATCTTGTTGAAAGTATTCTTTTACCTGAAAATTATGCAGATATTGCTACAATAAGTGAAGATGAAAAAATTAAATTTGGGATTTCAAATGATATTTCAGAAATATTACTAAATTTAAAAGAAGTTAATCCGCAGATGAGAGCTTGTGCAAAAATAAAATTCGATGAATATTCATTGGAAAAATTAAAAAATTCAGAACTTTCAATATATTTAATAGATAATTTAGAAAAAAACAGTCTTATTTCGGCTGTAACTAATTGTGTCGTTTGTGATGAATCTTATCCTGATATTTTGTATTTTAAAGAAAAAAAACCAGATTTAATAATTCTTGGAAAAGATTCTTTGGAAATTGTTAAAAAGCTTCAAAAAATTGAAGATATTATTAAAACCGGATAAAATCAAAAAAATTCCATTTTTTATTTGAATTTTCGTGTTATTTCATAAAAGGTAGATTTAAATAATATAAATTCAATTATGCTTTTAGTATTTTTATCGAGAGTACCATAAATTTAAACGGTGATTTTATTGGCAAATATCGTTGTTAAAAGATTGGAAAGAACTCCAATTGATGAAACCCCTGTAGAAATCGTAGAAAGGAAGGGAATCGGCCACCCTGACAGTATTTGCGACGGTGTTGCAGAAAGCGTAAGCGTTGCATTGTGCAAAATGTACAAAGAAAAAATGGGCGTAGTTTTACACCACAACACGGACCAAGTTGAACTTGTTGGAGGTTACGCATACCCTGAACTCGGCGGCGGATGCATGGTAAGCCCAATTTACATCTTGCTCTCAGGAAGAGCTACAATGGAAGTTTTAGATAAAGAAAGCGGAAAAATTATTAAATTACCGGTTAACACAACCGCAGTAAACGCTGCAAGAGATTACTTGAAAAAAGCTTTAAGAAACATGGATCTTGAAAAGGACGTTGTTGTTGACTGCAGAATAGGACAGGGCTCCGTTGACTTAGTTGAAGTATTTGACAGAAAAAGAAGCGAAATTCCTCACGCAAACGACACTTCATTTGGTGTAGGTCACGCTCCACTCAGTACGACTGAAAAAATCGTTTTAGAAACTGAAAAATTATTAAACAGCGATGCTTTAAAAGCAGAAATCCCTGCAGTTGGGGAAGACATCAAAGTTATGGGACTTAGAGAAGGCAAAAAAATCACTTTAACAATTGCTATGGCTGCTGTCGATAAATATGTAAACTCATGCGCAGATTACGTAAAAGTTAAGGAACTTGCGAAAGCAAAAGTTGAAGAAAACGCTAAAAAATACTTAGACGGTCACGAATTAGAAGTATGCATCAACACTGCAGATGATGATGAAGACTGTATCTTCTTAACTGTTACAGGAACTTCCGCAGAAATGGGTGACGATGGTTCCGTAGGAAGAGGTAACAGAGCAAACGGACTTATCACACCATTCAGACCAATGAGTATGGAAGCTACAAGCGGTAAAAACCCAATTAACCACATTGGAAAAATCTACAACATCCTCTCAAACATCATTGCAGAAGATGTTGCTAAAATCGAAGGAGTAAGGGAATGCCAGATCAGGATTTTGAGCCAGATCGGAAAACCAATTACTGAACCAAAAATCCTCGATATTGAAATGATTCCTGAAAATGGATTTGAATTAGAAGATTTAAGCCCTAAAGCTAAAGAAATTGCACAGAAATGGCTCGACAACATTACCGAAGTAACTGAAAGAATTGTAAGTGGAAACGTAACCACTTTCTAATTAAATTATTTTTTTTCATTCATGTAATTTTTAACTACATCGACTATCTCAGAGATATTTTCAATTTTTACCTGAGCAGTTTCAAGCGCTTTTTTTGACACGTTTCCATTTTGAAGAGTTATAACTGATAAATCACTTTCTTCCATTGCTAAAATATCGTTTGAAGCATCCCCCACCATTACAACGGTATAACCGTCCTGTTTTAAATTTAAAATAAGATCTCTTTTTAATTTATGGTGGGCTTCGGGCATTAAACACTTATTTTCAACCCCAATAATATTTCCAAGCCGTTCTATGTATTTCCTACTGTCTCCTGATGCAATAAATACCGATACCCCCATATTTTCTAGTGTCTGAATTGTTTTTGAAACTTCCGGGAAGATACAGCCTCCGGTTGCAACAGTATACTCTATCCTACCCGTTATCGTATCAGCAATTATTGCTGAACCATAATCTGTTTCAATGTCAAACCTTTTTAAAACTGTTAGAGGATCCTGAAGTTCTTTTAATTTTGTTTCAATATCTTTAAAAATTCCTGATTGGTCAATTGGCGGGTTGCAGTAAGTAATTCCCCAGTTTACACTGTTTAAAAAACTCGAAATTAAAATATCCGGATTTTTATTATCCAGGACTTCGAGAGGGTTTTCTTTTAAAATTACAAGACTTCTTCCTTTTTTTTCATCTACTATGTCCACAGTCTGACAGTTACACAAAAACTTCTGAGTAACCACATTTTTGATAATTCTTCTTATGCTTACAAGAGTACCCGATGCATCAAAAACTACTGCAAGTTTCATGATATCACTAAAAATTGTTATACATTAAATATTATGTAATTATTATATTTTATAATTAACAAACTTTGGGATAACTATGGAAGAACTTCAGTTTAAAATAGCACTTGTTGGCCCGGAAAACTCTGGGAAATCGTCTCTTGTAAACTCCATTTTTGGAAAAAACATTTCAGAAGTTTCAGAAGTTGGTGGAACGACCAAAATGCCTGTAAAAAAATTTTGGGGAAAAATCAAAATAGGCAAACAAAAAATTAATCCAGATTTTGCAAAACTCACGTTTGTAGATTTAGGTGGGCTCTACGCAGGCGAAAATAGATCGGTTGTTATGGTTGGAAGTGTTCTTGAAAAAACATATGCTGAAATTGATGACTCGGACTTGATAATCCACATAATCGATGGAAGTACTGACTTATTCAAAAGTTTCGAAAAATTGCACCACTTATTGAAATTCCGATATCGAAAACCTATTATAGTAGTTATTAATAAATGTGATTTGATAGAAAATTCCAAACGAGAAGATTTGAGAAAGTATGTTGAGGGGAGATTGGAAAATAAGGTTTTTTTCACATCCTCAACCACATACGAAGGTATCGGGGAATTACTAAGTACCATCATAGAAATATTAAGAAGGTGATCTGTGTTGTTAAAAAAAATCAAAAAGATGATTTCAGGCGATACATTAAAAACAAGCAGTCCTGTACCAATTGAAGAATACGTAGAACTCCCTGTAAAAGGCTACGAAGGACTTGAAACTGTAAAAATTAAAGTTTGCGACTTAGAAGACTTTAAAGATGCAACGGAAATAGCTGTGTTAACTGAAGCAGGCTATTTAGTTATTGCAAACACGATCAACCTTGAAAGAGACATTGATGATGATTACGCAAAAGTTTTATCCAGTTTAAAAGAAAAAGTTGGAAAAACCGGCGGAAAAATAGTAAGACTCTGCGAAACCAAAGTTTTAGCAGTTCCTTCAAACACCACAATCGAAAGAATGGTAAAAGAAGAAACCCCGAAAACGAAAGAATAACTAACTTAAGTTAAATGGTGACTCGATTGAATGAAGATATCCACGTAATGGAAGTTCTCGGAAACGCGAAAGTTACCGTAAAAAATGGGAAAGTTGTCGATGTTAGCGATCCCATACTATCATTTTGTCCTCTTTTTGCAAAACATTTTGAAATTAAAGAAATTAACAAAGAATCAATCCAGAAAAACGTTGAATTTCGGATTGAAAGTTTTGGGCTATTTACAAAAGACAGAGTTGTTTTAGACGATTCCCCATTTGTTGGATTTGGAACTTCTGAAATTTTTATGAGCGCTTTAAATAAAGGATTTTTAGATGCTGTTGTTATTGTTTCAGACTGTGCTGGAACGGTTGTTACAGATAATCCAAAACTAGTTCAAGGACTTTGTGGAAGAATTTCTGGAATTATCAAAACTACCCCTGTAAAAGAAGTAATTGAAAAAATTGAAACTGCCAAAGGAATAGTTTTATCAAAAGACGATGCTTCGATTGATCAGATCAATGGCGTAAAACTTGCAATTAAAATGGGCTACAAAAAAATTGGAGTTTCTGTTTCCAATTTGAAAGATGCTTTAGAAATAAAAAAATTGGAAAAGAATGATGTAAAAATCATAACTTTTGGAGTTCATACAACGGGAATAAGGCTTTCAGATTATGACGATTATCTACAATATATCGATATAATCTCAGCTTGTGCATCTAAAAACTTGTTGAAATCAAAATCACTCAATATAAAAGCTCAGGCGGGAAGCGGAGTTCCAATATTTGCACTTTCACAGTCTGGAAAAGAACTTTTATTTGAACGGTTGAAAGAAATTGACAGGCCTATTTTGATAACTACAAACGAAACTCTACCTTACTTTACAGAACCTCCTCAATAATCTTTTTTATTTGGTGTATATCCATGTTCGCAATTTTAAAACTAGGAGGGAGCATCCTCTGCGATAAGAATACCCCGTACTCGATAAACTGGGAAAATTTAGAAAATATCGCGATTGAAATAAAAGAAGCAATTGAACACTACAAATCCAAAAATGAAGATTTTAAACTTATTATTGTTCATGGCGGGGGCTCTTTTGGCCACCCTGTTGCAAAAAAATATCTTAAAGACGGAAAATTTGTAGATATGGGCAAAGGATACTGGGAAATTCAAAAAGCAATGCGTAAATTCAACAACATTGTAATCGAAGAACTTCAAAATTTCGAAATTCCTGCAGTTTCAATTCAGGCTTCATCCTTTATCACTTTTGATACTAATTGTAGTTTGCACTTTGACACAAACGCAGTTGAAAAAATGCTCGATAAGGGATTGGTTCCAGTAATCCATGGCGATATCGTAATTGATGAAAAAACAGGCAATTTCAAGATTTTTTCTGGAGACCATGCGCTTCCATATCTTTCAAAAAAATTAAACCCGGATTTAAGTCTTCATGCATCTGATGTCGATGGTGTGTGGGATTCAAAATTTAAAATAATTGAAAATATCAATTCAAAAAATATCGAAGATGTTTTAAAATCGTTGAAACCATCAAATAAAGAAGATGTAACTGGCGGAATGCATCTAAAAGTAATGGAATGCTATAATTTAGGCATTGAAACGATAATATTTAATGGAAATAAAAAAAGAAATATATACAATGCCCTTTTAAAAAATGTAAAAGGAACACTGATAAACTAATTTTAAATTATTTTCTGTTTTTAACTTTAATAAAGTCCCCAAGTGTAAAATCACTTTCATCATTGTTTGCTTCGTAATTGTAGTCTCCTTCTTCGTAGAAAGAAATTCCAAGTGCTTTTTCGAGGATTTTTACGTATTTTTCCTCAGGTTCGATTTCGTTTCTTTCTATTTTGTGAATGAGAGATTCTTTAATTCCAACAGCTCTTGAAAGTTCTTCCAAGGTCATGTTTTTCTTTTCCCTTGCTTCCTTTACCAGAGAGCCGTAATCTTCGACCAGAGTTTTTAAATTATCAAACATATCTTTTCTAGGTCTTTTAACTGGTTTTTCTTTTATTTCAGTTTTGAATACTGCCTTTGGTTTTCTAGAATATCCTTTCGGCGACATGCCAAACTTTGCACAAGCCTCGCATACATTCATTTCTACGCCTTCTACTCTTGTTTTAATGATATCCTTAACCTCTTTTCCGCAGAGTTCGCATTGCATACCTACACCTTAATATATTAAATTTAGAGATATTTTTAACCAATTTATCCAGATTACATAGCATTTAAATGGTAAATGCTTCATTAGAGAATATATTTTCAATTATTTAATAGTATCTATTTTGGTATTTATATAGTATATCCATAAATTTATATAGCTCAAATAAATTATAAACATATACCCTTATTGGAAAGATGTAAAAATGTTTTCGATGGGTGTAAAAACTGTTTTGCGAGAAAAAAAATCAATGAGAAAGCGCTATATAGCATCATTTTTATCATAATTATTATGGAGGTAAATCATGAGTTACCCAGATGATTATTCCACAGATATAGAAAAAAATAAAATGGATTTAAAAGAATTTAAAGAGAAAACTCAGATTGCAGAGTTAGAAAGTAAAGTTTTGAGATTGGAATTAAAAAATAAAGATGTAACTAGAGAGAACGTACAAATTAAAAAAGAAAATGAAATATTAAAGCGAGAACTTGATAAATTAAGAATTCCGCCATTAATACTCGGCACAATACTCGACAAAGTAAACGAAAGAAAAGCAGTTGTTAAAAGTTCTACAGGCCCAAATTTCCTTGTAAACCTTTCACAATTTGTAGATCCTGAAGACATTGTTCCAGGAGCAAGAGTTTGTTTAAATCAACAGACACTTGCAATTGTAGAAGTACTTCCTAAAGAAAAAGACTACCGAGCTATGGCAATGGAAATTGAAGAAAAACCAGACATTTCCTTTGAAGATATCGGTGGTTTGAACAATCAGATTAGGGATATTAAAGAAGTAGTAGAACTTCCACTTAAAAACCCAGAACTATTTGAAAAAGTGGGTATCGTTCCACCAAAAGGAGTACTGCTCTACGGACCTCCGGGAACTGGAAAAACACTTCTTGCAAAAGCTGTTGCATACGAAACCAACGCATCATTTGTTAGAGTTGTTGGTTCAGAACTGGTCAAAAAATTCATCGGTGAAGGTGCAAAACTTGTAAGGGATGTTTTCAAACTTGCAAAAGAAAAATCACCTTGCATCATATTCATTGACGAAATCGATGCAGTTGCAAGCAAAAGAACTGAATCATTAACCGGTGGAGATAGAGAAGTTCAAAGAACTTTAATGCAGCTTCTTGCAGAAATGGATGGTTTTGATTCAAGAGGCGATGTAAAAATCATTGCTGCAACGAACAGACCGGACATTTTAGACCCTGCAATATTAAGACCCGGAAGATTTGATAGAATCATTGAAATTTCAATGCCTGATGAAGATGGAAGGCTTGAAATCTTGAAAATCCATACTGAAAAGATGAACCTCAAAAATGTTGATTTGAGAGAAGTTGCAAAACTTGCAGAAAACATGGTTGGTGCTGACTTAAAGGCAGTATGTACCGAAGCAGGTATGTTTGCGATAAGAGAAGAAAGAGAATTCATCAAAATGGACGACTTCAAAGAAGCTATCTCAAAAATTACAGGTAAAAAAGAAAAATGCAGTTACGATATGCCACAATTAACCGTAATGTACGGATAATTAACTACTATTTTTTTAAATTATTTTTATTTTAAACTTTTTTAAGTGATGTTTATGAAAATTGGAATTATTGGAGCAGGCCTTGGGGGCCTATTAAGCGGTGCAATTTTATCAAAGGAACACTCAGTTACAATTTACGAAAAACTTCCATTTGTTGGAGGTAGGTTTACAAATATTCCTTATAAAGGGTTTCAATTAACTACTGGAGCTCTTCACATGATACCCCATGGAAATGACGGGTATTTAGCACAGACTCTTCGAAGAGCAGGTAGTAACGTAAAAATAGTAAATTCCGTGCCAGATGGATACTTTCGAGTAAACGGAAAAAATCACGAATACAAGGACATTTTTGGACTTGTTAATACAAAGGAAAAATTAAAAGGGTTGAAACTTGCTGCAAGCCTAAAACTTGGAAAAATTGACAAAAATATGCCATTTGGTGAATTTTTAGAAGATATACCCCTCGCTCTTGCGGTTGGAAACTCGTTTAGCGGTTGGGCTTTGAGTTTAAATGCATATGACACCCCAATGTCAGAAGTTATGGAAATAAGTAGATTATATCATAAATTTGGAGGCCCCGGAATTCCAGTTGGTGGTTGTAAGGGCGTTATCGATAGCCTCGTTGAAATAATTAATAAAAACGGCGGAAAAATTTATACTGGTCATGCAGTAGAAAAAATCGAAATTGAAGGAAATGGTGCATTTATTGATTCAGAACCCTTTGACATAGTAATAAGCAATGCATCTCCAAAAGTAACGGAAAGCCTTTCAAATGTTAAATTTATTGAAAAAGAGCCAGTTCCGTCAAAAGGAATAAAAATAAATGTTGCAAGTAAATCGAGTCTTGTAGATGGTGCAAGTGTTATATTTACAACTGATTGCGAAAGAATTAACGGTTTAAACCAGCCTTCAAATGTCGACAGGAGTTTGACAAAAGAAGACTATAACTTAATAATGCTACATGCAACCCAGATCAAAAATAATACCAAAGAAGAAATAAACCTTGCTTTAAATGATATCGAATCATTATTTGGTGGAAAAGACTACGAAGTGATATCCATTCAAAGTTACGGTAATGGTTGGCCTGTAAATCATGCTTCAAATGGAACTGACCTAAATCCAATCGTTAGAGATAATCTATTACTTGTTGGAGATGGCGTAAAAGGGGTCGGGGGAATTGAAGTTGAAGGTGTTGCGATGAGTGTCATTGCAGTTTTAAACCATATTGAAAAATTAAAAAAATAATTTATTATCTTATTATTTTGACACCTGATGCTTTGAACATCACACATAAATTTTTATTTTCTTTAATTTCCAAAGCTTCGAGTGAATTTGGTGTTATGAGAACTTTTATATCAATGCCGCCAATATCCAAAGTTAACCAGACCAGATGTCCTCTTTTTTGGATTTCTGTAACTTTTCCATTGAATACATTTTTTGCGGAGCTGTCAAAACATTTTAAAGCAACGATTATACTTTCTGGCCTAATCGATATTTTTACATTCTCACCAACTTCTGCAATATCAGAAGAATATATCTTTACTCCAGAAACATCCAAAACTGAAATGTCATTTGAAACTTCTTCCACTTTTGAATCGAGAATATTTGTACCCACAAAATCTGCAACAATTTCGGACGAAGGATTTGAAAATACATTTTCTGGAGTTCCATACTGATAAACTCTTCCGCCCTTCATTATCAGTACTTTATCTGCAAGACTCCAGATATCATCGAAATCGTGTGTTACGTGGAGTACCGTTGTTCCATATTTTTTTATTGCATTTTTAACGAGTACCCTAATCTTTTCTTTCGTTTTAACGTCCAGTGCACTGAAGGGTTCATCCATAAACAGGATTTTTGGCTTTATGATAAGCCCTCTTGCAATGGATGCCCTCTGCATTTCCCCACCACTTAATGTTTCGGGTTTTCGGTTGAGAAGATGATCGATTCCAAGCAACTTTGTTATCTGAAGAATTTCTTCTTTTATGATGTTTTTATCCTTCAATTTCTTTTTAAGACCGTATTCAATATTTTCATAAACTGTCATGTGCGGAAACAGTGCATAATCCTGATAAATTATACTTATATCTCTTTTTTCAGGATTTAAGTTCGTTATCTCTTTTTCTTCTACAAATATCCTTCCAATTTCAGGAGTATAAAACCCAAGCGCAGTTTCTAAAAGTATGGACTTTCCACTACCCGTTGGCCCAATTATTGTTACGTAATCTCCTTTTTCAACACTTAAATTAACGTCCTCTAACTTAAACTCGCCCAGATTGATATTTAAGTTTTCAACTTTAACGAAACTCAAAATTTCCCTCCTTCGTATTTCTCAAATATCAAAATCGCAATAAAGGATATCATTAAGAGTACTATTCCACTCGAAATCGCCATTCCAAGATTTCCATATGACATGTTTAGATACAACGTTATCGGGAGCGTTTCTGTATACATGTACGTTCCACCGGCAAGCATTAAGACAGTTCCAAACGTACCCATGCATCTTGCAAAAGCAATTATCGATGAAGCAAAAATTCCACTTCTCGCCATCGGAAGAGTAACATTTTTAAAAGTTTCGAACTCGCCGTATCCAAGACTCCTAGAAACAAGTTCGTATCTCGGATTAATATCTTGAAAAGTAGAACATACAATCCTTATTGCATAGGGGAGTGCTGTGAAAATCTGAGCTACAACTATTCCAAGTTTAGTAAATACCACCTTTATTCCAAAAAACTCCAATAAGTCCCCGATAAAAGTTTGCCCAAATAAAAGCAAAAGTGCAAGCCCCAACACAAGTTCTGGAAATGCTATCGGTAAATCAAGTATTGCTTTGACAATACTTTTTCCAGGAAATGAATATCTAGATATGGCATAGCCTGTAGGAATTGAAAATCCCAAAACAAATGCTGTTGAAATTAATGATGAATATAGCGATACTTTAAGAGAATAGATCATTTCTGGATGAAATAACGCGGCAAACACGTCTTCAAACTTTGGAACTAAAATGAGTGAACTTATCGATAAAAAAAGTAAAAATGTAAACAAAAATGTCAGAAAAATTGACATTTTTTTAAAACTAATTAGTTGCATGGGTTAAAACCCCACTTCTGCCAGAGTTCAAATGATTCTTCGGAAACTACATAATCATTGAAAGCTTTTGCAAATTCAACATCCTCTGCCATGGTGGTAACTGCAGTAGGTATTGTTTTTATGGTATTTTGATCTTTTGGTATTTGAATAACTACAATTTTTCCTTCTGATTCTGCCCATGTAACCATGTCTTCCCAGATTATAGTCGCATCTGCCTGTCCTGTTGCTTCGTAGATTAAAAGCTGGTTTACAGTAGGCGTGAAAACTTCAACATTTACATTTACAGCTTCCCATATTCCATTCTTTTCACATATGCTTTTAGCAGTTTTTCCAATAGCACATGCTTGCGGGTCCCCTAAAACAACAGATACATCTTCTCTTGCTAAATCTTCAAGACACGTTACATTTTTAGGATTTCCTTCAGGAACCGCGATTACTGGAACGTGGTCGACCACAGTTAAAACAGTTTCATTTAATATGTATCCTGCTTTCATTGCATCTTCAGTATATTTGTATGCACCAGGAATAAATACGTCACATTCACCGGTTGTGGTTAAAACACCGAATACTTCAGCACTTCCACCGTAATGAACCTGAACTTTTGCCCCGGTTTCGTTTTCAAAGTTAGCAATTATTTCATTCATAGGTTTCATCAAACCTGCTCCACAGCACAATCTTAATGTTTTACCATCGTATATCTTTTCAGAGCCTGCATCTGCTGAATTGTCGGTACAGCCTGCAAAACAGGTTAGAAGTAAAACTCCAACAATTCCTAGCACCAATATTTTTTTCAAATTATCACCGATTTATAGATAGTAGTAATTTTGCACATATGTTCAAAAGTAAAAAAGTGCAAAAAAAATAAGGGATTTTAATTATCCCATTACGACTAAGTCGCTTAATTCTTCAGGAACATTTCCAATAGCGATTGCTGGGCTAATTGCAGGTTGTCCTGAATTTTCGAACACTTCAGGGTGTTCCAATACCATTTTTGTAAAACTAACTCCTTCTTCGTAGTCATCTGCATTTGAAGGTACAGTCATTCCGTAAACGATTGGTTTTGCGAGAATCGTACTGTTTTGACCTTCTAAAATTATGCTTGTTGTAGCATAATCATCTGCATTTGCATAGTTTCCGAGGTTAATCTCATCAGGAAGTTCTATGAATGATAAGTTGTGCTGATTTGCAACACTCTTGTATATGAATAAGTAATCGAATGCACCAGTTTCTAAGGGGCCCAAGAGGTCTACTTCTTTGCTCCTCATGAATACTTTGTCTTCGTTAACATCAATGGTTGAAGGGCTTCTTACAAGGTAAGTTCCATCCGCATTTTCATCAACCATGAAGTTTGAATTTTTAAGCATTAGATTGTCGTAGATTGTTGAATCTCCGTAAGCTGTTTCTGCAAGCTGTACTACCATCTGGGTTCTGTATCCGCAGGGGTCGTCATTAGGGCTTGAAAAACCGTATTTTACTCCATCCCTTTGGAAAATTTCATACCAGTTGTCTGATGTAATTTCATCGTAGTACTGGCTGTTTTCAGTGTATGCGATAACGATTTCATTTTTTGAAACCATTACGTACCAGTCCGCATAGTCTGGCATCATCATATCAGGGATTAACGTGTAATCTGCAGAAGCCAATATTTCTGCGGTTTTGTTGAGTTCAGTTATTTTTCTAACACAAGCGACACTGCCTGCAGATTCTCTCTGAACGTCCACGTTAGGATATTCATCCTCGTACAATGTTTCATATTCCAAGAAAGGAACTGCAAGACTTCCTGCGTGGAATATTTTTAATACCTTTTCTTCTGAAGTGGAATCAGAAGCACTTTGGTCAACACATCCGCTGAACGCGAGAACAAGTAATATCCCGAGCGTTGCAACGATATTTAATGATTTTTTATTCAAAATACCACCACCATTAGGTTAACACCTATCTTATGTACTTAAAAATTATATATACATTACTAGATGATTTCAGACGTAATATTTTATAATTAAATATATTATCTATGTGGACTAGGTAACCATAATTAATTACATAAAATAAAAAAGACTTTTTTAAAGATTTGATGATATTAATAACGATATAATATGATTTTTTTAAATAAAACGTTAAATCCGGGATAGAAATATTGATATATGTAGGAAAATAGAAAAGTAATAACAATAGTTTCAACGCAGTATTTTTGATTTTATTCAGTCTTTTTGGTGAGGCCATGTATGCGGAAATGTCAAAAGAAGAATTATTGAAAAGGTTTGATGGCTACGTAATTTCGAAAGACGTTAAAGAAAAGACAGAAGCTACCAAAATCTTAGGGTACCTGGGAATAAAAGAAATTAAAAGTCGAATGGATGAGATTTTAAAACTTACCTTGGAAAATGACATTTCAATAAGATTAAATGTAATAACTGCGTTTTCAAACATTTTAAACAAATTTCCGGAAGTTTTCAGCGAATTTTTATCCTGCATATACTTCACTACAGAGTTTTCGAACAACATTCTCTCAGAACATGCCAAACATGCGATAAAAGCTTTTGAACCCGATGTAATTGAGAGGCATGTTGAACATTTTAAAAACGGAATTTACTCAAAAAATACGGAAGAAAGAATAAAAGGAATAGTGGGACTTTCTTTGATTTCAAGATTCAGCCCGGAATTTTTAGATAAAGCATTATCTGAAATTGTAATGGTATCAACATATGATAAATCCGAGTTGGTGCAATTAATCGCACTTGGAACTCTTGACGACTTTTCACAACTTGATAGAAACCTTTTGAGATATTCCCACCTTGTGTTCAATAAAAAAATGGATACAAAACCAGTCAGTTCTGTTAATACCAATGATGAAATCTCCAAATCACTAACAGACCTCGCAATTTCAGAAGAATTGGGTGAAAATACAATAATTGAATTGTTAAAATACCTATCAAATGAAAACGATTTTTATTCATTGCTCGCTGCAATTTCACTTAAAAACAATATTTCAGAAGTTAAAAATGCATTTTCAAAATATCCTTTGATATTTAACGACCAAATTTCAAAATTCTATAAAAAACATTTGAATAATATACAAGAGCTGGTTTCATGCCATTTGATCTTGGATATGTGCTGTATTTTAGATATGGAACCTAAAAATGTGGATTTTGAAAAGATATTTTACTACCTAAAAAAGAATATTTCTGGAAAGGAGCATTTATCAAAAGCATACTCCCTAAAAATCCTTTATTCATTGTTTAAAATGAAAAAATTGGATTTAGATGAAAAAATTGATGAAACGTTTGATAATTATCCATTTGAAAATATTTTAAAGGAACATCCTCTATGCTATCACTTTGGAATGCCCCTTTTAATTGAAAAATATAATACCTTACCCAAAGTCGATAAAAATCCGTATTTAATCAGTTCTCTTGATTTAAAAATGCGCTACATGGGCCCTGCAGAAAGATACCAGTATTTGAAATCTACTGAAAAAAATTTTGAAAATGAATACTGGCTTGAGCGATACGAAAGTGCAAAAAAAATTGGAACGGTTCTGTATTTTGACGAAGCTAAAGACTTTATAAACTTTGACCTTTTAAACCAGATTCTTCATGATGAAGTATACCTCGTCAGAAATATTGGCATATGGATGCTTCGAATACTTTCAAAATACGATGTAAAAATCCCTGAAAAAATTATTTTAGAAGCAATCCACAACCTAAAAAGTCCTTACTGGGAATTGAGACTTGAATACTACTTATTCTTCAACGAATTACTGGAAAAAAATTCAGAAATACTGAAAAACTTCAATATTGCATCAAAACTTAAATTTAGCTTGGGAAATCTCCACGTAACCGAAGAACATTCTCCTTCAAAAGCCATTATAAAAGATATTCTAAATAAAATTTTAGACAATCTAGAAAACCGTTCGGAAAATTTTCAGAACGAATTAAAAATTGTAGATTATCCCGAATCATATCTTGAAAACCCCGTATCTTCTGCTGCATTTCTGGAAAAATTAAAGATAATGTTGGATAGTTACATCCTAAAAAATGATGAAAAAAATATTTCAAAAGTATTAAAATTCCTCGAAACATATGAATCAAAAGTAGATTCTTCATATTTAATCGAAGAACTCGTAAAACTAAAAAAAGATTATGAAAGTGCAGATCATTTACTAAATAATTTAAAAAACAGGTACAAATTAATTCCAAAATCCCTTGAAATTCAAATCTCAAACAGTCTGAATAATCCGATAATTGAACACAAAATCGACGGGCTTGAAGAAATCCTTGTTTATTTAAAAGAAGGGTTCGAACTCAGCGAAGAAATGAGTATGAAGATAAAAGAAATTTTAATAATGTACAGGGATGAAAAACTTACAAAATCCTGCCTCAATATTTTAAATTTGCAATCAGATCTTGAAAGCAGACGAATAGTTCTTGAAAAAGAAGAATTTGATACCTATTTAAACGATCTAAAGGGGATCAAGGGACTATCTGATGAAAAAATAAAAAATATATCTCCAGAAGAACTTTACGTAAAATTAAACCATATTTTACATAAAAAATCAGATTACGATTACGAATCGATTAATTTCAACGACATACTGTATTTTTTATCTGATTATTCAAAAATTCCTTCCGTAATATTAATTACAATTATCCTGAAAATTTTAAAAAATGTAATTCATGACCCAAACTCAGATTTTTTAAATAAAATAGATGTTGAAAATTCAGAACTTCTGGATGATTTATACTATCTAACACTTTCAACAGATTACAGCATAATTTCAAAAAATGCACTTTTATTAACTGTAGAAATCGTTAAAAATAAACCAGAATGGCTTTCAAAGAATATCGCAGGAAATTCAAAAAATAGGGACTGGATTATATTCTTAAATTTATTTTTAGATTATCCTGACGATAAAGTAGTTGGAGAAACTCTCGATGCACTCGATTACCATGCTAAAAATTCAAAATATTACGCGTTCTCAAAGGAATTTCTTGAAAAACTTATTGTCCTACTGGATACCTCAAGCTGGACAAATTTCAAAAAAATTGTAAAAGTACTTAGCGATTATAGTATGGATAAAGAACTTTTAAACACCATTTCCAAACTTCTGATTGAAAAAATTGAAAAATCAAACGATGATTCTAGATTGGTATTATTGAGATTCTTTAAAATTCAGGATGTATCCAAAATAGACGAAAATTTGATAAATAAACTTTTTGAACTTAAAAAGTCTGAAAATTACGATATAAAAAGAGATATTGAAGAGATAGAATCAAAAATTATCTGATAATTACTGGAGCCACAATATGTATCAGAATATGCCTAAAAAAGACCTTACACCACTTTTTGATAAGTTTATCGAATCTAACGAGTACAAGGAAAGAGCGGAAGCTGCAAAAATTTTGGGATATCTCGATAAAGAAGAACTTGGAGAAAGACTGCAAAAAATTGTATTATTAAATTCCGATAATAATATTGCAGTGTTGCTAAATTTACTTAGTTCCATCAAAAATATTCTTTTAAAATATCCTGAAAAATCCGAAGAACTTTTAATATATGTTTACATACATACCGAATTTTCAAACCACCTTGTAAAAGAGTTTTCAAGGCAGATCATAGATTCGGTAAACCCTAAAGTAATCGATAATATCGTAGTATACCATACTTCAAAATTATATTCGAAAAATAGGTTTGAAGTTGTAAAAGCATTGTTAGTATTGGGATTTGTATCGATATATTCTCCAGAATACCTTAAGAATTCACTTCCCGAACTTTCGATGATTTCACTATATTCAAAATCAGAACTTTCAAAAATACTTGCTCAAGCAATACTTGACGAATTTGAAAATATTCCCAAATCAATTATAAAAGAATTAAAATTTTTAATAGAATCTCCAGATATCGATGAAAATAGTTGGGATGACACAAATGACGCATTTAAAAAATTAGTGATAATTAATTTAAAAAAAGAAATTAGTGATGACGAATTTTTACTTGTTTTGAAACATTTAACTGATTCAGAAGAAAAAAATGCAATTATATCTGCAATTACGCTTAAAAAATATGTTAATTTACTAAAAAAATTAAATGAATCTGAAAATGAAATTTCGGAAATATATCCCTCAATTTACAATGCATTGGAAAATAAAAATGAAATCGATGGATTGAATGCAATTTTAACTTCTGCGTACATAAGAATACTTGTTAATTCAAACATTACTTCTGAAAAAGCCTTAAAACTTATTAAAAATTTAGTTACTCGGTATTTAAACCATGATAACTATTTAATCAGTAGTTATGGGCTTGAAATGCTAAATTCTTTTGTTTTATTGAAAAATAGTGAACTGAATTTAAATATTGAAAAAATTCTCGAAAATAACAATTTTGGAAATATTTTAAGATATAACAGTTTAAACTATTATAGTGGAATTAAATTAATCGCAAATTTAGGACTTTATGATATAGTACGTCCGGAAATAAGCCCATATTTTAATGAAAGTCTCGTAAATGAATATGCTGAAGTTCCAAAAAGTATGAATTTTGAACAGTTTCGATCTCTTGAGAAAAAATTTGACAGCGAGGACTGGTTTTACAGGTTTGAAATCGGAAAAAAACTGGGTAATCTCACATATGCTGTTCCAAATGATATAAAATACAGCTATGGTTTAATTAACTCAGTCCTTAATGACCGTGTATATCTTGTAAGATCTGTTGGTGTATGGATACTTCACATCATTCTAGATAGGGGTTTTAAAATCCCTGAAAATTTGATAATTGAATCCATCTCGTGTTTTGATGATCCAAATATGGAAATACGGCAAGATTTGGCAATTTTTTACAATAAGTTACTTAAAAAATATCCTGAAATCTTGAATAATGTTGAAATAAAATCTAAATTTCAAAGCGCCCTTACAACTAAATATTTTACAGACCGATTTAATATTGTTCGGACAATTTGTGAAGATACCTTAAAATTAATTCCTAATTCAAAGGATTTAATCGGTTATGAAAGTAAAAATCTGGAAGAAAAGTTTGAAACACTTGAAAAGGCGTTGGATAATTTCGAACTTAAAAGATCTGCAGTAATCCGGCTTAAGGTAAAATTGAGAAGCTACATTAAAACAAAAGATAGCGAAAACATATTAAAAATACTAGAATTCATTGATAAACAGGATTTAACTGAAGAATTTTTTGATTTATTCTTTGAATTATGTTCTGTTAAAAAAGACTTTGAAATTGCAGAGAATATATTAAATAGACTGAAAAATAGGTTTCCAGAAGTTCCAAAATCACGCGAAAATATTATTTATGGAAATTTAGACGAAATGATAGTTTCAAGACGAATAGATGCATTAAATGAAATTTTGGAATACATTCTAGAAGGTTTTGAGATCGATGGAAAAATTATTAAAAAAATAAAAGAATTTGCAATATATCCACAAGTAAATTCCAAAATAACAGAACTTTCACTAAAAATACTTGAAAAACTCAGCACTGAAGAATCTAAAAGAATATTTAATGAAAAAATTGAACTTAATGGGTATTTATCTAAAAATAACCTCGAATCTGAAGTTGTCGATGTGAAAACTCAAACCTGGAAAGAAATATATTTTTCATTGAAATATCTGCTAACTCAAGACTATAAAACCCTAAATTACGTAAATCTTGAATTTTCAGATTTTATGAAATTTAATATCCTAGAATCAGACAAAAATTCATTAATTATTAGCATAATTCTCTTAGAAGTGCTAAAAAATAATTTAAAGTTGGAAGATCCCATTTTAATGGACGAACTTGAAAAATACAAAAGACCAATACTTAAAAATATTTCAAAAATTATTTTAAATCAAAAATATCCATTATTGTCCCAAAAAGGACTTGAATTTTTAAAAACCGTGATGTATAAAAAATCTTCATGGTTTGAAGAAGCTGTTCTAACCAGTTCAAAATCAGAAGAATATTTGACACTCATTTCAAAACTTCTTGATGAAAATACGCCACAAATACAGGTTGAAAGCTTAGAAACCCTTGCAAATTTGGTAAAATTAAATGTTAAATGTACAGATTATCCTGATATCCATGAAAAAGTTTTGAATTTAATAAGCGATGATAAAAAATGGATTGTATTTAGAAAAGCTCTTGAGGTAATCTATGCATGTAATTTCGAAGATAAAGAAGATATCCTCGAAAAGGTGAGTAAAAGAATTATAGACTACCTTAAAAATTCAAATGATGATTCCAAGCTCTTTTTAATAAAATTCTTTAAAATAAAAGGAATAGATAAAATCCCAGATTACTTATTTGAAGAATTGAAAGAATTTGAAAACAGCCCGAACCCATATATAAGCTCAGAAATAGCAGAATTAATTCAAAAAAGAAAAATGGGTATGAATTTTTGATTTAATTTTTTTCGACAAAATTTTTCAAAAAGTATTCGTATACAATAACTCCATCCTCTGAGAGTTCAGGGTGGAATGAAATTGCCATAATATTTCCTTCTTTTACCCCAACAATATTTCCATCATCTTTTGAAATTATTTCAACGTCTTTTGAAAGGATCTCGCCAACTTGTGGGGCTCTGATAAATACTGCGTGTACCTTTTTTCCGCCCAATACTATTTCTTTTTCAAAACTATCCTTTTGGCTACCGTATGCATTTCTTTTTATTGTTACATTCAACATTTCAAGTAATGGTTGTTCTTTTCCAGTTCCTTTTGATAAAAGAACCATTCCTGCACAGGTTCCAAGTATTGGGATTTTTAAATTTCTAATTTTGTCGATAAATCCGTAGCTTACCATTAATTTTCCAATAGTGGTACTTTCACCACCAGGGATTATCAAAGCGTCTATCCCATCTAAATCGTCTACAGTTCTTATCCGTTTAGGAATACAGTTTACTTTTCTAACTGCATCTTCGTGTTCTTCGAGATCTCCCTGAATCCCAAGTATTCCCATTATTTTCATAAATTCACCGTTTTTTATAAATTGTACTTAATACGGATAGTTTTGAATCATTATTTAAAAATTTGTATAATAAATTATATATCTAAATTAATAAATATATCTTCCTAAAATAAAAATGGGGCCGAGACCGGGAATCGAACCCGGGTCGAGGGATCCACAGTCCCTCAGGATAGCCACTACCCTACCACGGCCACAATAATCATCTTTTACGATTGATATAATGCAGGGGCAGGGATTTGAACCCTGGAACCACTACTGGACAGGATTCTAAGTCCTGCATCTTTGGCCAGGCTCGACAACCCCTGCACTTAAAAATAAAATGCTCCAGCCGGGATTTGAACCCGAGTCCCGGCCTCGAAAGGGCCGGATGATTGGCCGGACTACACCACTGGAGCTTGTTTCATATATTATGGGCCCGATGGGATTTGAACCCATGACCACTCGGTTATGAGCCGAGCACTCTAACCAGCCTGAGCTACGGGCCCGTACCCGGTCTTGAGAGTGAATAATTTGTTAGAAAAAATGGCGCCTCCTGCAGGGCTCGAACCTGCGACCTACGGATTAACAGTCCGTCGCTGCTACCTACTGAGCTAAGGAGGCTCGCTGTCATACTACTTGACCGCACAATAACAATCAACATTCTGCTATATAAACTTTATGCAGTAAAGTATAAATACTAAAAAAGATATGCTTAATTGTGGATTTAACTGGAAATTGCCAAGGTAGTTCAGCCTGGGAGAACGCTGGACTGAAGATCCAGTTGTCGGGTGTTCGAATCACCCCCTTGGCACGTTTTTATTTTGGGAGTATTAATTTATTAATTTAGATATACTGTTTTATGTGTTATTTTTTAATAATAAGATGCTATTATTTTATTGTAATATAAACTGGTGGATTCATGAAGATTATAGGAAGCATGGGTAAAAAAACGGAAAACTTAAAAATTGATGCTAAAAAATCATTTTTGAAGCGTGTTGCAAAAAACGTGAAAGTTTCAGAAGGAGAAAGAGCTGTTGAAGATATATTACGATGCATATATAGAAAACAGCCAATTTCAACGAAAAAAATAGGTCAGTATGTAAAACTGCCACTCCCAATCGTATCTAAAGTTAGATCAATTCTTGAAAGAGAATCCTTATTAAAAAGGGACGATAAAGGGGCACTATTCTCAAAAGAAGGTGTCGATTTTGTTGAAAGGGAACTTGGACTTAAACTTAAATCTGACCTGAAATGTCCAGTATGTAATGGAAGAAACATTGTATTTGATGAAAAATTTGAAAAAATCTTGAAAAAACAAAAAAACTATGCTAAATTAAGACCGCAAGTAAACACGATGATCGATCAGTCTTTTGCAACACCTGAAACTGCAACTGCAAGAGCTGCGATAATGGCTGATCGGGGAGATTTAGAAGGAAAAAGAGTTTTATTTGTTGGTGATGATGATCTAGCATCAATCTCAACTGCAATGACTGGACTTTGCAGTGAAGTTGTTGTTTTGGATATCGATGATAGACTTTTAAAATTAATTTCAGAAGTTTCTAAAAAAGAGAATTTAAACATTAAAACTGTAAAATGGGACTTTAAAAACGAACTTCCAAGTGAATTTGTAAACAAATTTGACACCATATTTACTGATCCACCATATACCCTAAACGGCGCGGTACTTTTCATGTCCAGAGGTATCGAAGCACTCGGAGATAACGGTATATTGTATCTTGCATTCTCTCACAAGCCTGTAGAGGAATACATTGAACTGCAAAAATCAATCAACAATATGAACTTTTTAATTTACGAATTAATTCCCGGATTTAACTTCTATGAAGGAACAGAAATTATTGGAAACACCACATTTCTGGCAAGACTCGTTGGAAAAAATTTGAAAAAGATAGAAGTTAATTCTGAAAAAATATACACGGGAGAATTAAAACCAACTTTAAGATACTACCAGTGCATGAACTGCAAAAAAATCCACGAAGTTGGAGATAAAATAAAAAGAATAGAAGAGTTAACCTGTGAATGTGGTGGAAAGAAATTTTCGATGGTTAAACGATCGAAAGTAAAACAGAACTAACTAATATACTTAAAAATAAAAATTTTAAATTTTTTTAAAATAAAAAAAGAGAATTATTCTGTTAATAAAACAGCGTTTACAACACCATCTTGTCCAGGTCTTGAGGTAACTTTTGCTTTACCCATTTCTGTTTCGATGATTGCGCCTTTTGTCATAACGTTTCTTCTGATGTAGTGTTTGTTTGCTTTGTTGTCGAGAACTTTTGTTACAGCAACTTTTTTACAAACTTTGTTTGCTTGATCAAAGACGTTTGCGTAGTTTGTTTTTTCCAACTTAACTTTTAAGTTTGCGCCCCTGCATCTTACAATTTTTCTTTTGATTCTGTCTGAAATTTGTGTTTCTGCTGCAGGTCTTCCCATTTCTCTTTTATGTTTCTTTGCAGCTCTCCAGACTTTAGCTCCTGTTGAGAGCCTTCTGCTTGCTCCTTGCCAAATTGCCATGATTACACCTTATTCTCGTTTATTTTTTTAAAAAAATCGAAGTTTTTCCGTATATCTAATAAATTTTTTGAGAGAGTATGCGAGTATAATATGTGATTGCTATAATACTATAAAAAATTAACTGCATTTCAAAATAGGTTAAATAAGTATAATAGTTTGATTATTTTATTGAATCTTCAAATAAAAGCTTTAAAATCGCCATTCTTACAGGAACTCCATAAAATGACTGTTTAAAGTATCTTGCCTGTGGAATATTATCAACTTCAGAATCGATTTCATCAACCCTTGGAAGGGGGTGCATGATAACCACATTTTTGTTTCCAATATGCTCTTTTGAAAGACGATATATTCCTTTTACTTTGTAGTATTCGTTAACATCGACAAACCTTTCTTTCTGAATCCTCGTCATGTAAACAACATCAACATCGTCAATTTCAACGTCAGTCATTTCTGAAAGTTTTAGTTTTCCATCGATATCTTCAATTACTTCTCTTGGCATTTTAAGTTCATCAGGAGCAATTAATTTTATTTCCACACTTTTAAAGAGTGATAATGCCTGACACAACGAGTGAACGGTTCTTCCGTACTTTAAATCACCGATAAATGCGATTTTTAAATTTTCAATGTGTCCAACTTCTCTTTTAATCGTATACAAATCAAGAAGCGTCTGTGTCGGGTGCTGGTTTGATCCATCTCCAGCGTTTATAACCGGAACTTTTGAATTTTCACTCGAAAGTCGTGCAGCCCCTTCTGATGGGTGCCTTATTGCAATCAAATCGCTGTAACCACTGATTACTTTGATAGTATCTGCTAAAGATTCGCCCTTGGTTACAGAAGTATTTGAAATATCTGTAAAACCAATAACATTTCCGCCAAGTCGTTTCATTGCAGTTTCAAACGAAAGTCTTGTCCTGGTTGAGGGTTCATAAAAAAGAGTTGCGAGTATTCTTCCATTTAAAAAATCACAGTGACCGTTTTCATTTAAAATAGCTTCCATTTTTTCGGATTCGTTTAAAATATTCAGAATTTCTTCCCGACCGATGTCTCTCATCGAAATTAAATGCCTCATCAAACCACCGACATTTTTCATTAGTTATAAATTAAATATATATAAAATTATGGTGCAACATATATATGCAGACGAGGTGTATTAATGGAACCTGTTCAAATTATCGGGATTATTGTTGGCTTTATTGTTATTTTAAAAATTACAGTACAGGCTAAAAAAAGTGCGATTTCACCATTTACTGCACTAACCTGGATTTTCGGATGGATTTTTGTAATGTTTATGGTAAGTTTTCCAAATTTCCTTGGGAAAATTGCACATGTTCTTGGAATCGGAAGAGGTATTGATTTTTTAGTTTACTTTGGAATCATAATCCTGTTTTTCTTAGTTTACAAATCATATTTAAGGGCAGAACACCTTGAAAGAGAAATTACTACGATTGTTTCAGAAATTGCAATTAATGAAAGATACAATAAAAAAACAAAAGGTGAAAATGATGGAAAACTATGAATTAGTAATGGAAACTGCGCCTTATGTTCAGAATATGGAATATATAAGAGAATTAATTGAAGAATCAGCCGATATAAAAGAATTAAAAATAAAATTAGTTGAATTAATAAATAATGAACAGAACGTTCCAAAAAAGACGGATTTGAAAATTTTAATGGAAAAAATAGAAGAATTAGGCCTTTAATTTTTAGGCTTTCTAAATTCGTGTTCAAAATCTTTGTCGTAAAGTTTTGAATAATCATAATTAGTTGGATTTGTTACATTTCCAACAATTATAAGGGCTGTTTTTGTAATTCCTTCGCCTTTTACTTTTTCAGAGATATCGTTCAATGTTCCCCTGATTTTTTTCTCATCAGGCCATGATGCATGATATACTACTGAAACTGCGGTATCTTCAGGGTAACCGCCTTCGATTAACTCACTGCATACCTTTTCAATCATTCCTGTTCCAAGATAAATTGCCATTGTAGCGTTGTGTTTTGCGAGTGCGATTAAACTTTCTTTTGCAGGTTTTGGAGTTCTTCCTTCAGGTCGTGTAATTATTACTGTTTGTGAGACATCTGGAAGTGTCAGTTCTGATTTTAAAGTTGCAGCAGCTGCAAAAAGCGATGTAACTCCGGGAATGATATTTACATCAATTTCATATTTTTCCAATTCATCAATCTGCTCTTTTATTGCACCGTAGAGTGCAGGGTCTCCAGTATGAACCCTTACAACCGTTAAACCGTTATTGATTCCGTTTACTGCAACGTCAATTACTTCATCAAGTGTCATCGTTGCACTGTTGTAGATTTTTGCGCCTTTTTTATTGTATTCCAAAACTTCAGGATTAACAAGGGAACCTGCGTAAATTAAGATATCTGCACTTTCGATCGCGTTTTTTCCCTTTATCGTGATTAATTCCTTGTCTCCAGGGCCCGCTCCAACAATAATCATCTTTTTCATCATTTCACCGATTTATTAAAATTATTCAGTTGCTTTTTTCAAAATTTCATAAGTTGTTCCATATATCACGTTGCTTTTACAGAAACCGGGTAAATATGTTGCAGCCTTTCCAGAATTCGTTGCAACATTTTTGTAGCCCATATCTTCAATTGGGGCTACAACCATGCACGTGTCGACAACTACTTTTCCGCCAGCGTCTTCGATAATTTTTGTGTATCCCATCCTGTCAGCAATCGATTTCATGTGAATTGATGTGCATACCCAGACTTCTGCATTGAATTTAGCATTTTCTGCCTTAACAAACTCTGCAACTTCTTTGATTTCGTCGAGACTGCAGTGTGGGCATCCGATACAGATTAAATCTGGTTTTTCCGAAGTTTTGAAGTTTTCGTACTCTTTTTCAAAATCATCTTTTCCAATAACGACTTTTTCAAGGTTTCCAGTTTCCAGTCCCTTTTTTGCTTCTGGGGTTATTCCTTCAACGTGGTAGAGTGCAACACCGCCACTTGCTGCAAGTGCTGCTCCAAGTGATTTTAAATAATCATTTTTAATTGATTCGCAATTTTTAAATTTAAAGTATGGAATTCCGTTTTTTACAATTCTTCCGGTAATTCTTCCCAAAATTCCGTAAAATGAACTCGAATCCTCAAGTTCCATGTCAACTTCAAACACTTGCGTTGGAAGCCTGTTTTCAGTTAAATGGTACCCATAACATGGCGTTTTTCCAATAATTGCTGCTGCTAACGCAGAAGGTCCGCCTTCCCTGTTTGTTCTTGCACCAATTACAGAATTTACGTAAGCTACAGCAGATGATTCTGCCCATGCAACGTGTGAACCAAAAATTGGAACATTTCCAGTTAAATACGGTGTACAGGTACAGCTTATTTCAATTTCCATTCTTTTAAAACAATTAATTATTTCAAGTTGCTTTTTCGCAAAATCTTTTGGAAATTTAAGTTCATCGTATCTTATCAAATCCATTCCAGCAGGATTTAACGTTGTTGGAACAGATACCTTTAAACCCTGATCTGCAAGATCTTTTAAAAATTCCAGTCCTTTTTCACCGATAGTTTTATACGAAACACCGGAAACTTGTGCAGAAGATATATCTACTAATTTTTCTGCTCCGTAAATATCCCCTAAAGATACAAGTAAGTTCATGCAGGTTTCTAGGGCTTCCCCGTATTCTCCGGCATATAATTTTTCCTCTTCTCTCGTCAGATGCATAATTTTCACCTTTTACCTTACTAATTATGGAGTCCCAAAATATAAAAATAATGGAGATAGTTTTAACTCGTGAAAAAATGGAAATAACTGCAACACCGATAAGAACAAGATATATCGATAGAAACGAAGACTTTGTATCAGAATCCATCAATTCTTTAAAAAATGAAATTGAAAACGGATTTGAAATAAAAAACGGGGATTTTTTAGTAGTCAGTGAAAAATTTATCGCTACAAGTGAGGATAATTTTGTTGATGAAAGTTTGGCAGACCCGAAATTCTGGGCATATTTTACATACTACCTATCAAAATACGGCTGGGGATATGTTTTAGGCCCGCTTTTAGGTACCAGAGGAGATAGGGTTAAAAATTTAAGAAAAATGCCAAAAAAGGAAACATTGAAACACAAACAGGTTGTAATCGAAAATGTAGGATTAATATACGCACTAAAACCTGCGTCAGAAGGCGGAATTGATTTAACAAACGTTCCTGGAACTTATGCATCCCTCCTTCCAGAAAACCCTGAAAATTCTGCAAAAAAACTCCATAAACAAATAAAAGAAGACTTAAATCTGGATTTAACTGTCATGGTAATTGACACAGATGCAACGTACAGATTTTTTAATTGCTATGTAACTGCACTTCCAATTGCAATTGATGGAATAATTTCAAAAATAGGTGTTTTTGGATATATTTTGGGGAAATTTGGAAAAATACTAAATCAGGGAGGACTATGTGGCGCAACCCCGCTTGCAATTTCAGGAAACGAAAATTACAAAAAATACCCCTTAAAAACGATTCTATATATTGCAAACCTTTCGGATACTTCTCAGGTCCCATATACTAAATCAATACACGATTTGATGAAAAAATACAATACCTTTGAAATAACCGTTGATGTTTTAAAAGAGATGGAACACAGCCCGTTAGTTATTGTAAAATGCGAATAATTTAAAAAAGTAAAAAAATATTATTATCGTTTTGGTTCGTTTATTGCAGATTCTATTAATGATTGGATCATCAAATCATGCGATAATTTGTAAATATCAAACTCATTTTTATTTTCCACGTCTAAAAGTTCCAAAAGATCGCCTGAAAGCGAAGTTTCAATACATTTGCTTTTATCCAAAATATATACCTGTTTTCCATCTTCAAGTTCTACTTCGGTGCATTCTGACTTCAATGCCACAATTACAGGCGGTTCCTCAATTTCGGGCCTTTCTAATTTTATATCCGTAAAATCTGGATCATTTGAAGATACTTTCTCTTTTATCGAGTAACAAAGATCATTTATGTATTCCTGATTCCACGTCCTTCTTAAGTTAATTAATTCTCGTTCAAGACTTGAAAGAAATTCTTTTGGATATTCTTCAATTACTTCCCTTAAAAACTCCATATTATATTTTGCCTTGTCTGCAGCCTTTAAAATTATTTCGAGGTTCTTTCTCTCGATGTAGCCGGATTTTACCATTGCAATCGTTGCTTCTTTTGAGAGTTCTTCGTCTGAAAGTTTCAACCTTACATTATTAATATATCTGTTAATGTACTTTTGATCGTATTTTCCAAGATTGCCCACAATTCGAAGAGCCTGCTTTGAAATGTATTTATCAGGATTATTCATCAACACACAGACTTTTTTATAGTGTCTTGTAGTAACTTTCGGGCTGTATTTTGATAAATTGTAAAGAAGCGTGATTGAAGGATAAATTACGTCCAAATCTTCGTCCAATAATGGATTTATGTTTAAATTTTCAAATTTAAGTGGTTCTGTGTAGCTTAATTTATTCAGTGCCAGAAGCGAATATATCTTAGTGTATTTATCGGGAGAACTTGTAAATTCAAAAAGGGTATCGAGTGCATTTTTTAAGTATTCCGGATATTTTTCAGAGTATTTCCATATCGAATAAATTGAACTTCGTCTGATTTCTAAATCATCGCTTTTTAACGAATCTATCAATATTTTAGAAGTATTTTCATCGAGTTCGTAATCTTTAATATCCCCTAAAATCTTGATTACTTTTGACTTCAGTGCAGAATCGTTTGAATCTAAACAGGACAATACATCATTTTGGCAGCATTTTATCAGATCAGGGTTAATTTCCCCGATATTTTTTATTAAATCCATTAAAATTGCTTTTGAAGTTATTTTTTCGCGTAATATTTCAAATAAATCAATTTTTTCTTCGCATTTTGAATTTAACATTATTTTTGAAACTGCGTATGCTGTTGCGCAAATTACATCAATGTTTGAATCATCAAAACATTTTTTCAAATTTTCCATGTACTGTTTAATATTATCATAACATATGAGCCCAAAATCTCCAAAAAATAAAACTGCATTTTTTCGAATTCTCCAGTCAGGATTTTCCAATAATTCTGCAATTTTTGGGACTAATGGCAAAACTTCAGAAGGGCTCGCCTTTGAGACCATTGAAAGTGAATTTAATGCCGCCCATTTTATTTTAAAGTCACCATTTAGTGCTTTTTCATAACTGGGAATAAAATATTTTATAGATTCCCCATTTTCAAATGCGTATTTTCCAGCAGCAAGAACATCTTGAAAATTTGAAAAATCAAAACTTGTCATTCCTTTTTTATTTGCACTATTTTTCTGATTTAAATGGTATTCCGTTGATTTAAAAGATCCTATCATAATATCACGCTTTTAATAGTAATATTATTATGAATAGAATTGATTATATTCGTTTTTTGCATGTGTTTGTGTAGGTTAACAGTTTTTCACCAAATTTACCTACATAAGTACATACATAATTACATACAACATCAAATACAGCATTATATGCCAAAACAAGTGCAAAAAAGGTATATATTATAAAAAAACGACATATTTCTTCGGGAATATCCCCAAGAGAGATACATTATCTCAAGGATTCAGAACTAAAATTTCCATTGGGAAATGCCTAAATAGCCATTTCTTGAACTTTGGAGGTTCAAATATGAAAATAACAAAATTCATGAAAAGCAAAAAAGGTGCTTCTGGAATAGGTACCTTGATTGTTTTTATTGCAATGGTATTAGTTGCTGCAGTTGCAGCAAGTGTTTTGATTAACACAAGCGGATTTTTACAACAAAAAGCTTCAACTACGGGAAAAGAAAGTACCGATCAGGTTGCAAGCGGATTACAAGTCGACGGGGTTACCGGACTTGCAAGTACTACGTTAGACAAAATGGTAGTTTATATTACTCCAAATGCAGGTAGTGCTGCAATTGACTTAAAAGAAACTAAAATATTTGTTACATATGATGATCAAAATCAAGTATTAAGTTACGACGGATTATTAGCAGCATCAGCAGATGGTGACATATTCTCATCAACAGCTGCATTAAGCCTCACAACTGCTGACGTAGTAGTTACAAGAGGTGGAGACAGAATTACAATTGTAACTGCTACAGATGTATCAACATTAACTGAAGGTACTGCAGTTACATTAGCTCCTGCAACAGCACAATCCGTAGATGACGTATGGATTACAGGTATTGCAGATATCGATGGCGTTACAGGTACCGTAATATCAAGCACAGGGGCAGGACCTTACACATTAGTAATCGCACTTGACAGCGATGATGCTACAACATTGGTTGCAATTGCAGATGGAACTAAAGATTCTATAAAAATAAATGGTATTGATAATATTGACATGACTTCAGCTACATTTACTGAAGATGCAAATGATGGTACAGTTATTGCAATAACTGGTGCTACAGCAGAAGATATTGACACCGATTCAGGATTATCAAATGGAGACACTGCTTCAATTACCCTTGATGACGGCTCAATAGTAAGTGCAGTTTCAGGTACAGTTTCCAACATAGGTGATGACACAATTACAATTACTGCTGCAATAACTGCAGTTACAGAAGATGAAACCTACACTGACACAACAGGTAGTTTATCAGGTACTACAGTTTGGGATGGAGTAGATGCTTCAAGTTTCAAAATATTAGTATTACAAGGAACAGTTACTGACGGTGTTATCGACAAAGGTGACCTCGTTGGAGTTGCTATTGATACAAATGCAATATTTGGAGGAATTCCAAATAGAGAAGCTGTTTCAGCAAAATTACAGCCAGAATTTGGTGCTCCAGGAATTGTTTCATTCACAACACCTGCAACATACAGTACATCAATTGTAGAATTACAATAAATTAAAAAAATAACCTAATTAAAACCACAACGAGGTTTTAACTATGAAAATAACGGAATTTATGAAAAGCAAAAAAGGTGCTTCTGGAATTGGTACCTTGATTGTTTTCATTGCAATGGTATTGGTTGCTGCAGTTGCAGCAAGTGTTTTGATTAACACAAGCGGATTTTTACAACAAAAAGCTGCAACAACTGGAAAAGAAAGTACAGAACAGGTTGCAAGCGGACTTCAAGTTTTGAATGTAATGGGATATACAAGTGCTACAAACGTAGACTATGTTGCAATTTATGCAACACCTAACGCAGGAAGTAGCTCAATTGATTTATCACAAGCTACATTAATGATTTCAGCTGGAACCAACAGGTTCATAAAAACATATGATTCTGAAGCAGCGAATCTTGCATTTACAGATTACGAAGAAACTGCGACAACTGACAAAAATATTTTTGCTACAGATGATGCTACTGGAAACGATTGCTGGAAATATGTAGATACTGCAGATAATGAATTCGGTATTGCTGTAATTCAAGATGCAGATAACACAGTAAGTGCTGCAAACCCAGTAATCAATAAAGGGGACATTGTTGTAATAACAATGAAAAAAGGAACATTGTCATTAAGTACTAGAACGCCTGTTTCAGGAGAAATTCAGCCAGAATTTGGAGCTCCCGGAGTTATTTCATTTACCACCCCTGCAACATACCTTAACGGTAAAGTTGTAGAATTACAATAAATTAAAAAAATAACCTAATTAAAACCACAACGAGGTTTTAACTATGAAAATAACGGAATTCATGAAAAGCAAAAAAGGTGCTTCTGGAATTGGTACCTTGATTGTTTTTATTGCAATGGTATTGGTTGCTGCAGTAGCAGCAAGTGTTTTGATTAACACAAGCGGATACTTACAACAAAAAGCTGCAACAACTGGAAAAGAAAGTACAGAACAGGTTGCAAGCGGACTTCAAATTATCCAAGTAATGGGTAAAGTGAATGTTGCTGCTGATGATATTGAATACATTACATTGATTGTAACACCTAACGCAGGTAGTGGCTCAATTGACCTATCAAAAGCTACATTAATGCTTACAGATGGAAATAAAAAAATAGTTAAAAAATATGCTGCTGATGAAGATGCTTTTGATTCAGATAAAGGTAGCCTTTTTACGGGACTTTCCTGGACAAATATTGATACATCAGCTACAGAATTTGGAATTAAAGAAATACAAGATGCTGACAACTCCTGTGCTGCAGCAACACCTGTAATCAATAAAGGTGACGTTGTAGCCATTACTATCAGTAATGTGGGAGGAGAATTAACCTTCGACCAGAGAACCTCTGTATCTGGTACCTTTGAACCTGAATTCGGTGCTCCAGGAGTTATTTCATTCACTACCCCTGCAACATACCTTACTCAAGGTGTTGTAGAACTTCAATAAGCCTTAATGCTTATTTTTAACGACGTGGGTGAAATGATGAAAAAATTCATGAAAAGCAAAAAAGGTGCTGTAGGAATTGGTACCTTAATCATTTTTATTGCAATGGTACTCGTTGCAGCAATTGCTGCATCAGTAATAATAAATACTGCTGGAAAACTTCAGCATAAAGCTTCAACCGTTGGGGATGAAAGTACCGAACAGGTTGCAAGTGGAATACAGGTTTTAAAAGTAATTGGACATTCAGATACCAAAACTTCACTTGATAAAATAGCAATCATGGTTGCACCAAATGTTGGTGGAGAAATCGATCTTTCGACAACGCTATTAACATTGGGTACAGGGGATGCAAAATATTCTCTCGTTTATGATGATACCCAATATAATTCAGATGTAAAAGATGACGGATCAGTGAGTATATTTGACGAAACTGAATGGGGTACAGGAAGCACATATGGTGTAATTGTATTACAAGATAGTGACAATTCAACCTCTGAATCCACACACCCAACAATAAATTACGGTGACAAAGTATACATTACAGTTGCTATGCAAATTAATTCAACTTCAAAAGTTTCCGGAGAAGTAATCCCAGATTACGGTGCTTCAGGAATCGTTGAATTTAGGGCTCCATCAGTATTTACTGAAACAGTAGTTGCACTTCAATAATGGTGATATTATGCCCAATATCTCTGATATTATTGAAGAGATAAAACAGAAGATCAAATTGGGCAAGAAGGCAAAAGAAAGTTCAGAACCTGAACCTGATGATGAATTTAGCTTTACACTTGAAGAGGAAGCAGCGAATGAATCTGAAGATTTGTTTGCTGCAAACGAAGAACTTCTTGCCAAAATAGGCGAACTTGAATCCAAGTTTCCAAAAATTGAAATGATGGTCACAAACCTGAGGAAGGAAAATGAAAACCTCAGGAGTGACATCCAATCTATTAATGAAAATTTTCAGGATATGATGGCCCTTTACGAAGTGGTGTCAAATCAAATTAATCCATTCATAGGAATTTCAAAAATCACAGCAACCAGCATGGAAAAAGTAGAGAAGATGGAAAATGAATCTCAAAACTTGCGAAAGAGGGTTGAAGAGCTTCAAAATGATGTTGTGATTTTGGCAAACGTATATCTAAATACGCACCAGATTGACCTTGATGGAGTTATTAATGAAGTGCTTGCAGAAGAAGAATTCTCCAAAGCAATCTCAGGAGAGGATTCCGATGATTGGTAACGTTAAAATGGAATATTCTTCCCTTTCGGAAGAATATCTTACCGAGAGTGAAATGGAAGAATACTTGGACAATTTGAGATCCAAAATTCCTTCGTTTATCGTAGAACTCTTGAAAAATAATTTAAAAAATAGAAAATTAACAAGACCCCAATTGGACAAGATCGTTGGAAGAGTTTCTGACCTTTACTTTGGAAAAAAACCTGAAGATAAGAAGGCTGCGGAACTTACAAACAAAATCAACGATTTGAGCCAGAAATTAGATGCTTTAATGAAAGTTGCTACAATTTCTTCTGCGACAAAAGTGTCTGATGATATTAAAAAAGAACTGGATTGTCTTGATGAAAAAATTGAGGTTCCAGAAATTTCTAAAGCTATAGAAGTTCCCGAAATTATCGAAGAACCCGAAATTTCAATCGAGCATGTTGAAGAACCTGTTGAAAAAATAATAGAACAAAATATTGAACCAATTATTGAGTTCAAAGAAGAACCTAAAATTGAAAAGGTTGTTTCAAAAGTTCCTTTGGAAATTGAGGAGGAAAATAACATGAGACACGAATTAGCTCCTGCAGTTGAAACAGCTGCAAGACTTCAGGAATTACCAGAAGATACACTTTCCACAATGTTAGTATTCAAATGGCTTGAATTTTTAATCAGTAGAGTTGGAACAGGAAATTTAATCGATGTTCTTGATTACTACCATAATCTTGGATGGATATCTGGAAAAGCAATCAGCAAATTGATGAAAGTATCTAAAAACATGAAATATTTCCATGAAGACATTGACTGGAAAGCTAATGAATGCATGGCCCCAGAAGACCATGTTGTATCATTACTCTACATTGAAAAATTAGCAGGAAGGCCTATTGCAGTTGAAGAACTCGAAGGTATGGAAAGAGAAATCAACAGAATCAAAAAATGGGCTGATGAACTACAAAAAATGTAATTTACATAACTACAAGGAGTGAGCAAAATGAACACTGCAGCATTATCATCAATATTACTCGAATCCCAGAAGCCTGCTAAATTAGAATCTGTTCCAGAAGATGCTTTTTCATTGATATTTGCATTTAAATGGTTAGAATACCTCTCAGAAAGAGTGGGTCAGTCAAACATTGCAGATATTCTTGAATTCTACTACAACTTAGGATGGTTATCAGACAATGCAATTTCAGGACTATTAAAATTCTCAAAAGGAATAAAAATAGACGATGACGATATTGCAAGCCCATCTGGAAAACTTACAATCGCAGATCACTTGGTATCATTATTATTTATCGAAAGATTAAATGGTAAAAAAATATCAAGCGAAGTTCTAGACAAACTAGAATGGGAAATCAGAAGAATAAAAAGAGGCGCAGAGCAATACTATGGGATTTAGTTCAACTGCGGGACTAACGTTGTTATTAACTACAGTACTGATCTGTTCGATCTACATGTACAGTACTGTAGATATAACGTCTGTAAAAGTAAATGATGCTTATAGCCAGCATTCAGAATACTTGAAAAATAAATTAGACGAAAAATTAACTGTTGTTGGAGTTGAAAGTTCAACAGACAACATAAATATTACCCTTTTAAACGAAGGGCAATTAACCCATGAATTAACTAAATGGGACGTTTTATACAACGGAACTCCCGTGAATTTTACAATTGCATCTGGTGAAGCATATTTAGTACCCTTAGAAAGTGCTGAAATCTCAATAAATGCAACCTCGCCAGGAAGAATATCGGTAGTTTCTGAATACGGAAACCAGTATTACTACAATTTAAATTAAAGATCCTTGTTTTTAGGATATCTTGCGTTGGTGATTAGATTGGCATCCAATGTTTTCTCAGAAATAATAATATTTGTTAGTGTTTTGATAATTACGGCCGCTGTCGCAGGAATTCTTGCAACAAGTACTCACAAAATATCGCTTGGAATCAGTAGCAAGGGCGATACATTATCAACGCAGCTATCCCAGGACTTTGAAATTATCAATGATCCGGGGTATATCCACAGGAATTCCACCAGTGGAATAAGTACAATTTACATAAAAAATACAGGAAAAATACAGATTCCAATTCAAAGTGATACTTTAACAGCAATAATCGATGGACAAATCTGCGATATTTCTGATACGAGTATTATAAATGGTGCGGGAAGTGTTTTAAGTCCATCGGAAGTTGGGCAGATTGAAATCAGTTATAATGAAACTGGATTTCACAAAATAAAAATAGTATCTGAACAGGGCATATCTAGAACAATAACGGGAAATGTCAATTAATTATCGGTGGTTAATTTGAAACTGGCACGAATAGAGCTTAGCAGAGATGACGTTCATAAAAGACTGGGTGGTGGAATCCCATTTGGTAGCGTTATCTTAATTGAAGGAGAAGAATCTTCAGGAAAGTCAATAATCTGCCAGCGGTTAGCATACGGATTTTTGCAGAACTCGTACTCACTTTCATATGTATCAACCCAATTGACCACAACTGAATTTGTAAAACAGATGATGTCACTCAAATACAACATCAATAAAAAATTATTGAACGGAAATCTTTTGTACATTCCAGTATATCCATTAATTTCAGAAAATGCGATAAAAGATGACTTTATTAAAAAAATAATGAATACGAGAGCATTTTATGAAAAAGATATTGTTTTATTTGACTCCATCTCAACATTGGTGTCAAATGATGCCAGTGAAGTACAGATCACAGATTTAATGGCTTTTTTTAAAAGAATTGCATCCATGAATAAAATTGTAATTTACACGGTAAACCCAAAAGAACTCCCAGAATCAGTTCTTACAATACTCAGAACTTCGGCAACGATTGTAATAAAAACAGCAACATATTCCTTTGGTGGAAATCTTAAAAATTCCGCCAAAATTGAAAAATACAACTTTGCGAGAAGTTCTTTTCAGAAAGTTATGGTATTTAGAGTCGATCCCGGACTCGGAATTGCTGTAGAAATATCCTCTGTAGCATAAAGGTGGTAATATGGCTGATGATTTCAAAACTGCACAAGTAAACAATCCCCATTTGAAAAATTACGTTGAAAAATTTAAAAAAACGTACATGAAAATTCCCGAATTTGTTCCAAGCCTTTCAAGGGATTTTAAAGAAATAAGGTATCCGAATATCATTTATCCAATAGGGGATCCCATATTCATCCACCTTTATGGAACTCCGAATTTAAAAACAAGATATATCGCAATAGAACCTAAATTAGGCGGTTCGGATGAAAGAAAAAAATATTTTGAAATCCTCGATAAAATTTTAGAATACGCACCATACAGCGATACTCCTGAAAATGACGAAGAGTTTGGAAAAGTAGTTACAAAGCTATTCGATATGGTTACAAAAGTATCAACTCAAAAAAATGAAAAGAAAAAAGGCCTGTTAACAAAATTAACAGATTCTGGAAAAATAAATGTATCAAAACCAGAAAGGGAAAAATTCCTCTATTTACTGAAAAGAGATTTAATTGGACTTGGAACTCTTGAACCAATAAAAAGAGACCCATATATTGAAGATATTCACGTAATCGGTGCTAAAAACTGTCAGCTAGTTCACAAAATCTACGACATGCTTCCATCAAATATTGAATGGGAAGATGAAGGAGATATTTCAAATTACTTGAAAAACATGTGTGAAAGAATTGGAAGGCCAGTTTCTGATGCTACACCAATCGTAGATGGTTCATTACCAGATGGATCAAGGATAAACATTCTCTATTCAGGAGATGTTTCATTAAAAGGTCCTTCATTTACAATTCGTAAATTTACAGATGTTCCAATAAGTATAACTCAGATCATCAGTTGGGGTACGATGTCCGCACAGACTGCTGCTTATTTATGGCTCTGTCTTGAATACGGGATGAGTATATTTATCTGTGGGGAAACTGCATCTGGAAAAACTACCTCATTAAACGCAATACTTCCATTCATCAAACCTAAATCAAAAATATTCTCATGTGAAGATACTTCCGAAGTAAAACCCCCAAACCCAGTTTGGCAGCAGTTGTTAACTAGAGAAAGAGGCCCTGAGGAAAGTAGGGTTACACTATTCGATCTTTTAAGGGCTGCATTGAGGTCTAGACCAAACTACATTATTGTAGGGGAAATCAGGTCTGTAGAAGGGGCTGTTGCATTCCAAGCAATGCAAACAGGGCACCCCGTAATTTCAACATTCCACGCTGCAAACGTTAGAAAAATGATTCAAAGGCTTACAGGGGATCCGATAAATATCCCTCAGACATTTATGGATAACTTAAACGTCTGTCTGTTCCAGCTTGCGGTTTATGCTAGAGGAAAATTCTTAAGACGAGTTGTTTCAGTTGAAGAAATCGAAGGATACTACAAAGAAGTTGACGGGGTTATCACCAGAGGTGTTTTTGAATGGGACCCCCAAAAAGACGTTCACAACTTCACAGGTTTAAATAACAGCTATATTCTCGAAGATAAAATCGCAACTGTTGCAGGATACGAAGATCCGAGAGAAATTTACGATGAACTTGATTTAAGAGTTAGAATTCTTGAAGAAATGATTGCAAGAGGAATCTTTGGATACTACGAGGTTTTGGATATTATCTGGAGTTTCTATGAAAAAGGATTGGAAGGACTGCCATTCCAAGTTTAAGGTGTTTTCCATGTTTTTTGATATACTTCCAAGGGTCGGATTAAAACCAAAAGATTACATTCTTAAATTCATACTTCCTGCAAGCGCAATTTCAATCCTATTATTAATTTTAGGAATAACCTACTTTTCAGGATACACCCGATTAGTTGTATTATTTTTACCGCTTCTTTTAATGGGAAGTGCTATAGGTTATCCCTACATTGAACTCGATTCACAGCGCCAGAAAATAAACGAAAGACTCCACATATTTATTACAAAATTTGGTGTCCTTTCGATCACGGATTTAGATAGAAAAGAATTAATGCACCTTTTAGCAACTGAAAAAGAAGAATTAGGCCAGCTTGCAATTGAGTCCCACAAAATCTTCGTATTAATTAAAAGATGGAACCAGTCCCTTGCAGAATCCTGCAGATTTTTGGCAAACAGATCTCCAAGCAACCAGTTCGGTGATTTTTTAGACCGTATGGCATATTCAATAGACAGCGGTCAGGATTTAAAAGAATTTTTAAGTGGGGAACAGGACGTTGTGATGGAAGATTACGGTGAATTTTATAAAAGGGCAATCTACACGCTCGATACATTTAAAGAAATGTACGTCAGCGCGGTGACTTCGGTGTCATTTTTCGTAACTTTTGCGATTATTGCACCATTTTTGCTCCCTTATGACTTTGTTACAATGGTAACTGTCGCCCTTTTGGGATTTATACTGATTGAAGTTATACTGGTTTATGCAATAAAGAGCAGACTTCCCTATGATCGTTTGTGGCATACTGGAGAAAGACCAACCAAAATCGACTTAAAATTAAAAAAATGGCTAATAATTTCAGTTATTGGAACAGTATTGGTCACAATATTCCTACTCTGGGGAAAATTTATTGGAGAAATACCCCAAATAATGAAATTACCCTACCAGATAATTTTCGCGCTTGGAATGAGCCCCCTTGCAATTGGAGGATACTTTGCACAGCGTGAAGAAAATATCGTAATTAGAAAAGAATTCAACTTTCCAGATTTTTTAAGGTCATTGGGAGATTCAGTTAGTGCAAAAGGTGGTGGTATGACCGATTCACTAGAATACCTCTCATCAAACGACTTTGGACCACTAACAAAAGATCTAGAAGGACTTTACAAAAGAGTATCAATTAGGGTGAACAGTCAGAAAGCATGGCGATACTTTGGATATGACACCTGCAGCTACATGATACAGCTTTTCTCCGAAATGTTTGAACGATGTACATTTTTAGGAGGAAATGCGGGTCTTGCTGCACACATGATTGGAAAAAACTTCAGAAAAATCATTAACTTGAGAAGAGCAAAATATCAAAGTGTTAGCCAGTTTTCTGGAATTATGTACGGATTATCTGGAGGTATGGCACTTACCCTATATGCATCAGCAGGGGTTGCAAACATGGTAAATGGCCTCTATACAGGTCTTGATATACCCGACACTATGATTTCTTTGGTGAATATCATAACCCCTGAAGACTTCAACCTAGTTGCATATTTAATATATGGGGTGCTTGTAATTTATTCGATTGTTTCAGGATACCTGATAAAATTGATGGATGGGGGACACTATCAAGTTTCACTCATGCACTTTGTGATAATGCTCTGGGTTGCATCAATAGTTGGATACATCACAGAAGTAATGACCGGAAGCCTGCTTGGAACGAGCCTCCCAATTTAATTATTTGAATAATGAACCAATTAAGAAAGCAATTAATACCAAATTCGTTACTATTTTTATATTTCTTGAAGCTTTTTTCGCCTCTTTTTTTGAAGGATTTTTTACAAGGTTGTATATTCCAATTAAAAATAATAAATCACAGAATACCACAGAAAGCATATAATAAATTCCAAAAAATCCAAATAAATACGGTAAAGGACTTAAAAAAACTGCAAATACGAGCAAAAATGCAGCAATGTATACCGACTTTTCACCGCATTTTATCGGAATTGAAATTACCTTTTCTTGTATATCTCCCTCTATATCTTCATAATCCTTAATTATTTCTCGAGACCACATTGCAAATAACGCACACAAAAATAGCATTATTGTAACATCTATATTTCCAACCGCAATTCCACCAAAAATAAACACTGAACCTGTTAAGTATGCCACAATTAAGTTTCCGATGATTTTATTCTTTTTATAAGTACTCGCATACTGTTGGAGTACGATAGAATTTAAAACTGCCATTAAAAAGCATGCCATATTAAATAAAGAGATAAATAACCCTACAAACACCAATAAATATGAAAATACCCTTGCATCAGTTAATGAAAGTCTTTTTGAAGGAATGGGTCGTTCTGGTTTGTTTATTTTATCAATTTTTAAATCATAGATATCATTTAAAGCATTTCCAAACCCGCAAACTAAAAAAACGACTATCGATGCGAGAATTAGATCATAGACTGTAGCAAGATTGAAGTAGGATGCAATCAAACCCCCGATAAATGCCCCAAAAGATGCCGTTAAACAATTTTTTAACCTAATTAACTCAAAATATGCTTTTATATCCATATCTTCACCTACCTTAAAATATATAGCTATAAACTTAGATAAATAGGTTGATACTTCTAATCCGTGATAAAATGTTGAAATTTGGAACCGCAGGAATCCCAATAAATGCGAAAAGCACCGAAAATGCACTTGAATATCTAAAAAAAATTAATCTTGATGCAATGGAACTTGAATTTGTTCGTGGTGTCAACTTAAAAAGTGAAAAAGCAGAACTTTTAGCAAAAAATTTGGAAATTACGCTCAGTGCACACGCCCCATATTATATCAATTTAAATGCAAAAGAACCTGAAAAAATCGAATCCAGTATTAAGAGAATCGTTGATTCTGCAAAAATTATTCATATATTCAACAAAAAAAATTCCGAAAATAAAAATGTGGTTTTTCATTCTGGATTTTATTTAAAACAGGATCAAAAATTAGTTTATGAGAAAATAAAAGCAAATACCCAAAGAATAATTGAAATAATGGATGAAAATAAAATAAATGCTATGTTGAGGCCAGAAACTACTGGAAAAGGTTCACAGTTTGGAAGCGTTGATGAATTAATCCAGTTATCAACTGAAATTGAAATAATGCCCTGCATTGACTTTTCACATGTTTATGCGCGAAGTCTTGGAAAAATAAATGATTACGATTCCTTTTCAAATATTTTATCAAAACTTGAGAATAATCTCGGAAAAAAAGGAATTAAAGACATGCACATCCACATTTCAGGAATTGAATTTGGAAATGGCGGAGAAAAAAAACATCTCCCGATATCAAATTCTGAATTTAAGTATTTAGAGGTATTAAAAGCTTTAAAAGATTTTGAGTGTTCTGGTACTGTTATCTGTGAAAGTCCGAGATTAGAATACGATGCAGTTATTTTAAAAAAGAATTATGAAGAATTGTAAGAAATTACTGCTGAACTGGAACTATCGAAATTTTTTTAAGAGAATTTCCCTTTTTACATTCTACTTTTTCTGGAAGTATTGAAGAAACCCGGTATTTTCCAGATATTCCTTCAGGATGGCATGAAAGGTAATTTTCACAGCATACTCTGTCACAGTGGACATCTACATGCGTTAAAGTTACGCCTTCAAGCGCTTTTTTAGATTCTATTATTATTGTAAATTCTGCAGGCATTACTTCTACCACCTTAACACCGTTTTCATGGACTGTGCACGGGTGATTTGCAGATCGGACACTTACTATTTTGTATCTCGTTCCAACATCCAGGTTATTGTGACATATTCTTTTAAATCTGCAAGGTTCGCATTCTTCGAGTGGCCCAAGATAAATAAACTCATTTCCAGTTTTTGCAAGCTCGCTGCCAATTAAGGTTATTTTTTTCATGAATAAATCACCGATAATAAGATTGAATAAATAGTACTAACTATAATAATCGAAATTATATTATATAAACAATGTCAAATAGATTTCAGTCGAAAATTACAGGTGTTTTATATGTGCGGAATAATCGGGTATATCGGAAATGAACGGGCTTCAAAAGTACTGTTAAACGGATTAAAAAGGCTAGAATATAGGGGATACGATAGCTGCGGAATTGCAACTATTGATGATACGATTAAACTTAAAAAAAATACTGGAAAAGTTTTGGAAGTTTCCAAAAAAGAAAATTTTGAAGATATGACTGGATTTACTGGAATAGGGCATAGTAGGTGGGCGACACATGGCGGGATTACAAAAAACAATGCGCACCCGCACTACGACTGTAGCGAAAAAATTTGCATTGCTCATAATGGAATCATATCTAATTACCGGGAATTAAAAGAGTTTTTAATTTCAAAAGGCCATGTTTTCAAATCCGAAACTGATACTGAAGTTATCCCGCATTTGATTGAAGAAGAACTAAAAAATTTTGAAGAATTAACCGAAAATAACTATATTGAGGGACTTAAAAATGCAATTGGAAAACTTAAAGGAACTTACGCACTTTTAATTTTAAATCAGGCTTTTCCAGAAACATTGATCGGAGTTAGGAACGAAAGTCCACTGATTTTAGGGATAAAAAATGATGAATGTTTTATTGGAAGTGATATTTCGGCATTTTTAGAATACACTAAACTTGCAATGCCGCTAAATGATTGCGATATGGTAATTTTAAGAAAAAAAAACAATAAAATAGATATTGAAGTCTTAAACGATGGAAAAAAGGTTGAAAGAGAAATTATTGAACTTCAGTGGGACATGGAAAGTGCTGAAAAGGAAGGATTCGACCACTTCATGTTAAAAGAAATTATGGAAGAACCGGTTATCTTAAAAAATTCAATGAAAATTTCAAAACCTGAAATTGAAAATCTTGCAAAAGAAATTGAAAAATGTGATAAAATATACATCACCGCAATGGGCACTTCACTTCATGCTGCAATGGTTGCGGAATACTGGTTCTCAGGATTAAATAAATTAGTTATTCCACTCGATTCATCTGAATTTTTAATAAAAGGAATTGTTGATGAGAAAACTTTAGTTATTGGGATAACTCAAAGTGGTGAAACATACGACACCATGAAAGCAATCAAATACGCTAAAGAAAAGGGTGCAAAAACTGCAACTATAGTAAACGTGCTTGGAAGCACCGCGACTAGGGAAGCGGATATCACGATAATGATGGGTTCAGGCCTAGAAATTGCGGTTTGTGCAACAAAAACATTCATGTCACAGCTTGTTATTTTATACCGGTTATTCATTGAGTATGGTAAAATCGTCGGAAAAAATATGGATATTTTTGAAAAAGAATTACTAAATATTCCAGATTACATTTCAAAAGTTTTGGATGAAAAAGAAAATATCTCAAAAATTGCAAAAGAAATAACCGCTAAAAACTATCTTTTCATTTCAAAAGGAATTAATCTTGCAAATGCCCTTGAAGGGGCTTTAAAATTCAAAGAAATAACCTATTTGCATGCAGAAGGAATGAGCAGCGGATTTTTAAAACACGGGACAATTTCACTAATTGATGAAAATATGGATACGGTTGCACTAATTCCGCCTTCAAAATCCGAACTTTTAAGTTCCGTTCTTTCAAATGTAGAAGAAATAAAAGCAAGAAATGGTAAAGTCATCGGAATTTCACCGGTTGAAAATAATTTAGAATATTTGGTAAAAGTTCCGGATGTAATTGAAGAAGTGAGCCCTTTTGTTTATGCGCCGGTTTGCCAGCTTTTAGCATATTATAAAGCTGTTGAGTTAAAAAGAGATGTAGATAAGCCACGGGGGCTTGCAAAAAGTGTTACAGTTGAGTAATTCGTTTTAATCTTTTCTTTTTTTCAATATCTACGCCCATATTTTCTTCGAGCTCCACCATTTTTGGCGGAAGTTCGTCCCATCTCCAAAAGCCCCTTAATACCTCGCTTTCTGGGAAGTATTTCTTGAGATATTTTACCCATCTTTCAAAGTAGTCTGGATAAAGTTTTTTTACTCTCAAAAATTCGCTGTTTAATGCTGAAGGGCATAAATAACAGCCGATTCTTTCAAATCCTTTATCGTACATCGGATTGTAGGATATATCTTTTGAAAATATGTAACTCCAAACGTCAAGTGAATTCCAGTCGAGAATCGGAAATATATTTGTCTGGAAATCGATAAACCCACTTTTTCTTTCGTAATCTAGATTTGCACGGGTGAAACTTTCATATTTTCTTGAACCATCAATTGTAAGAACTTTTTTGTTTCCATACTTCTTTTTTAAGTATCTTTTCAAAGGCATGAGTTTGCATGCACTGTTACACCATCGATTGTCTTTCGTTGGAATACCTTCTTTTTCAAGATTATCCCAGAAATTATCCCCGTCTACAGTATCAAGATTTATATCGTATTTTTTTGCAAAATCTTTTACATAATTTAGGGTTTCTGGATATTCTAAACCCGTATCGATAAATACAACGTCTAAATCAGGAATAACTTCTTTTGAAATTAAAGTACATACTGCACTGTCCTTTCCACCACTAAATGATGCATTTATTACATAGCCTTTTCGTTTGTATTTTTCAACTGCATCCTGAAGGATTTCTATTGAATATTCAATCTTTTCATCAAGATTTTCTTTATTGTTTTCCAAATAATCTGCAATCTTTTGAAAGTCAAGTTCCTTTTTCCTTGAAAGGTCTTTTACTTTTATCCGATCCTCTTTTCTAACCCCCACACCTAAAAAGTCCCCAATTTTAACTCCAATATATTCAAAATCATCTTTTAATGCTTCATTCAATTCTTCAGGGTTTTCCAAAAGTTCTTCTTTAATATATTTTCCTTTAAGCCTTTTTTTAGTATATTTTAAGGAAATTTTTGGATCTTCGATCATGTAATAAAGAGGAGAGGGAATAAATTTCCAAGTTAAATCTAGTAAATCAAATTCGAGTGTTCCAATCTGATCTTCAGAAACGTAAACCCTTTTTCTGTAATCAATTCCTGAAAGCTTTTCTAAAAGGATTAAATCATCTTCTTGGAAGTTTTTTCCGGTTAAATCATTTAAAATCTTTATTTCGTACGGTGATGCAAATTTTGTGTCTTCTTTGAACATAGTTTTTACCTACAAATCTTCACTTTAATTTAAATTATAATTTTTCTTCAAGATAATTAACAAAATCTCCAATTTCTGGGATATATGCCCCACAAGCGAATTTATGTCCTCCACCACTTCCTCCAACCTTTTTAGAAGCGTAATTTATCGCAGTTGCGAGGTTTATATCTTGTGCAAAAGATAACAGCTTTGGACATCTTGCTGAAACCTTGTATCCGCCATCTACTTCAGAAACTGCAAAAATTGGCTTTTTCCAATCAACCTTTTCAAGAGAATAGCTCATTCCAGCAACAATTCCAACGATGTTTCCCGTTATTGCATTTTTATCAACTTCAAAGTACTGGAAGTTTTCCTTCTGAACTATTTCAACTTCGTTTCGTAAAAAATCCATCGAACCTGCGAGATTTCTTTTGTGTTTTTTGAGCATTCTAAGCATTTTACTGTAGTTTTTGTCTCGATCCCCTTTTAGAACTTCAAGAGGAACCTCATATTCATCGTATCTCGAACATCCGTTTATACAGGTTGAAAATTCTTCCAGATTTTTCAAATTCGATTTAAATTCTTCATTTACTAACTCGTAGCTTTCTCCAAAAATAACTTTTGGAAGGTGTATTCGCCAGGCAGGGGGGATATATCGACTGCACTTGTGTAAAAACTCACTTCCCATGATTTTTTTCTGTTCGAATGTGAGATCACACAGATAATCTTTTGGAATTATATTGGTTCCGTGCTTTCTGTTTACATTGTTTATAAAGTTAATTATTCGAGAGTCGTTATCTGTAAGATCGGTCCTAACATCGGTAAAATATTTAATTGAAGTAAAAAGTGGCCTCGTGTGTTTCCCATAAAACTGTAAATCAGGACTTACTGAAATATCTCCTGCATTAATTGCATCCCTTAATATTAAATCCCTATTCAATCCAATTAAATTTCCTTCAAGACTCTGAACGTCTCCAACAGCCCCTAAAACTGCATATTTTGCAAGGTCGGTAAAACGCGGATTACATATCTTTGCAAAAAGATAACAAACTCCAGCACCGCAGATTTCTTTTCCGCCATCAATTCCATTGTTGTGAGGATTTACATTTACGATATTTTCAGGAATTTTTTCATTTGATATCAGGTGGTGGTCTAAAATAATTATTTTTGGCTTTTTTGAGAGTTCTTTTAACTTTTCATTTATTAAATCAATCTGGCCACTTCCAAGGTCTGCAAATATTATCAAATCATTGTCAAAAGGAATTGTATCGATTGTTCCGTAATCGATCTGCCTTAGAAATAAAAATTCGGCTTCAATATTCAATCTTTCGAGAACTTTTTCCAAAATAATTCTGGAATTTATACCATCTGTATCGATGTGGGTACATACTAGTATCTTTTTTTCCCGATTTTTTCTAAGTAATTTAACTGCTCTTTTTAAATTAAGTAAATATTCCATAATAACACCGTTATTCCAAAAATAAAATACAAATTAGACGTTTAAAACTCGAAACTCATTAGAGTACTATTTATATAATATAAAATTAATATATATGTATAATTGACCCTTAAAAAACCATAGAAGGAATATTTATGGATTATCAAACATTACTCCTTGTGTTAATTTCCGGTATAATAGGTTATGTGTTCACAAAAATATCAAAATCTATGACAGGATACTACCTAGTTCTTGTACTAATGTGTACGATTAATACATACGTACTTTTGGAAATGGCATTGAAAACATTGAGTACTGAGGGCATTGTTCCAGTTATCGGATTTTCAATAGCTACAATGGTAGTATTTGAAATTTCAAGAGCATATTTTGATAACTCATTGAGTATTGATACCTCAAGTTTTCGCGGTCTCCAAGAATTTGGGCTTGAGTACTACATAGCCATTATTTTATTCTACTCGGCATTGTTGTTCGTATTTTTACTATATATCATACCACTGGGATACATGAGTATGATATATATTTCAGTGATTATGCTGATTACATCATTTGCACTTGTTGGAAACAGTATTGTTCGGTACTGGGCATTTGAACTATACTTGGTAGTATACCTGATATTAATGGTCGGTTTAATCTTGTTGAATGTAATAGAAATTGAATACTATCCAACAGTACTTGCCCCATATCTGTTTGTTCTAGTATATTACTTGGAAATGAGATCGTTTATAAAAAAAAGAGCTTCGGGAAGAATTTCATTGAAAAAAACTCTTCTAAGATAATCACAAATCATGTATTTCCAAATTTTTAGTTTTTGTATCATATATAAAAAATCCTGTCGAAGAAGGGTTTACTATTAATGAATTTCCGATTTTATCAATGCACCTGCTTTCATGAATATGGCCGCATGCACACAAAACCGGTTTAAATTCTTCGACAATTTTTCTAACTGCACTGCTTCCAACGTTTCCCGCATCATACCTGTCAGCCATTGTATCTTTTGGAGGGACGTGAGAAATTAAAATAAAATTATTTTTAATGTCCATATTTTCATCTTTTAAAATATTAATAAACCTATTATATATCTCGTCTTCAGAATACTCATTTGGACTGCATATGGGGGTCTTGTTTGATCCCCCTAGTCCGATAAAAATAGTATCATCGAATTTAACCATTTTTTCATCAACATTTAAACCCGATTCGTTCATTTTTTCTTTTACATCTGAACATTCCCAGTTTCCAGGAATTAAAAAAACTTTTATCCTTTCGTTTAAATTTTTTAAAAAATCAATAATTCTAGTATCCCCTTCATGGACGATATCGCACGAATCATTCTGATTCTCTGACTTCACAAAGCTACGCTTCGTAAAATCTCCAGAAATTAAAATAGCGTCAGGTTTGTATCTTAAAAGTTTATCAAAATTAATTATACGGTCATGTAAGTCTGTTAATCCAATAATTCTCATAGAACCGCCATAAATTATCCTGAGAGGTTTGACAGTTCTGCAGTAGCATCGGATATCGCATCTGCGAGTGCCTGTGTTGTCTGGTTTGTTGAATTTGTTATCTGTTTTCCAGTATTTGATACATTACTTGCGTAGAAGTATGCTGCGATTGCTGCAACTGCAACTGCTGCCATTACCAGAATACCGATTTCCATTGATAACTGACCTTTTTTTGAAATTAACTTTTTTATAACCATTATAAAACTCCTTAAAAGTTAGCTAGAATTTATAGAAGACCAGTTTATGGAATTATTTTGGATTAATTCTATTTGATTATGGGTTTCGCTTAGTTCGGAACTCCAATCCACACTTGCTGCTTTTGCATTTTTAGCGTAGGAGTATGCTGCGATTGCTGCAACTGCAACTGCTGCTGCAACGAGGATACCAATCTCCATTGATACCTGACCTTTTTTTGATGTTAGTTTAAAAAATACCATCCACTATCCCCAAATAATAAAAAAATTAAAAATAGTTAAAGAATAGCTGCCATTATGCGCTAGAATTTATGGAAGACCAGTTTACACTGCTGTCTGTAACTGCTTCCAACTGATCGAGTGTATCGGTTACCTTACCTGTTGTATCTTCACTTGCTGCTTTTGCATTTTTAGCGTAGAAGTATGCTGCGATTGCTGCAACTGCAACTGCTGCTGCAACGAGGATACCAATCTCCATTGATACCTGACCTTTTTTTGATGTTAATTTTTCTAAAAATTTCATTGAATACCACCTGAACAGTGTTATAGGTTCATTAATCCATATATGCCACAGAATATATATATTTATTTATTTAGTTTTGAACATTAAAGATAGTATAATAATCGATACGATCGAAGAATAACTTTTAAAAGAAAAAAAGTGGAAGTACTGGGATTTGAACCCAGGTCCAGGGATTTCTCCTGCATCGGGCTTTAGTCCACGCAACAAACTTGTGTTTGTGCGCCTTAAAAATCCTTAGATTCTTAAGAAGGCCATATAGGCACTTGGAGTCCCCGATGATAGACCAGACTACACCATACTCCCTATTGCACATTATAAGAATAAAAAAAGATATATATATAATTTACTGTTAAATCCATTATTTAGTAATTTCTTTGATTGCGATTTTTAGTAGTGTAAAATAAAATTTGAAAATATGATCGATCTCGCTTTTGAAATAGTTCTTCCAATAGCATTTGGAATTATAATAGGTTATATACTTAAGAATGCATATAGTAACAACTGCTTTGTATTAATTGGATTTTTTACAGGAATTATCGTAACTGCATTTAGGCTCTACAGATTTATGAAAAAACATCAAAAACAGCTGAAAGAAAACAGAAAACGAAAATGACAGGTTGATTAGGTGAGATTTTGGAATTAATTGTAAAAGAAGAATCAAAAACGGATTATAATTACGGATCTGATCCATACAAAAGAGACATAAAAACGCTTCTAAATACGGGACTTGTTGTAATCGATAAGCCATCTGGCCCAACTTCCCACGAAGTTGCCGCATGGGTTAGAAACATGCTAAATTTAGTTAAAGCAGGGCATGGTGGAACGCTTGACCCAAAAGTTACAGGTGCACTTCCTGTAGCATTAGGAAACACCACAAAGTGTGTTCCGATCTGGCACATCCCTCCAAAAGAATACGTGTGTTTGATGCATCTGCATGACGATGCTAAACTTGAAGATATTGAAAATATTTTCAAAGAATTTACTGGAAGAATTCATCAAAGACCCCCTTTAAAAGCTGCTGTCAAAAGAAGCCTTAGAATTAGAAAAATATACGAAATTGAGATTTTGGAAATCGATGGTCGAGATATATTATTTAGAACAAAATGCCAGTCCGGAACGTATTTAAGAAAACTTGTAGATGATATGGGAGAAGCTCTTGGAACATCTGCACACATGCAGGAACTTAGAAGAACGATTAGTGGGCCATTTTATGAAAATGAAGCCGTTTATTTGCAGGATTTACTCGATGCATATATATTCTGGAAAGAAGACGGAAACGAAGAAGAATTAAGAAAATTAGTAAAACCTCTTGAATACGGGCTACAACACCTTAAAAAAATAATTGTAAAGGATAGCGCAGTCGATGCAGTATGCCATGGAGCTACACTTTATTCTTCAGGAGTTTCAAAAATTGAAAAGGGAATTGGAACTGATGAAGTTGTTCTGATCGAAACACTAAAAGGAGAAGCCGTTGCAGTTGGAAAACCACTCATGAATACAAAAGACATGCTAAAAACCGAAGAAGGCGAAGTTGTAGAAATAACGCGTGTGATAATGGAACCTGGGATCTATCCTAGAATCTGGAAAAAAAGAAATAAAAATGATAAAACTAAAGCGGAATCAAAGAAGAAATAAATTAGCGGTGAATATTATGAAGATTATAATTGACGAAAATTACTGTAAAGGATGCGACATCTGCATTGAAGTGTGCCCAAAAGACGTTTACAAAAAGTCAGAAACACTGAATAAAAAAGGAATTTACCCGCCCATTCCAGTAAACCCAAAAGAATGTACAAACTGCCAGCTCTGCATATTACAATGCCCAGATCAGGCAATTACTGTTGAAACTGAAGAATAAATGTGAAAAAATGCTTGCAATTGCAACAAAACTTACTAAAATTAATTATGATTATGAAAAATTGCTTGAAATAAACAGAACCGTTTCAAAATCTTTTGATTACCACGTTATAGATGCTGAAACTACTTTGTTAGATGAAAATATTCTTGAAGACTTAAAAAAAGCAGTTTTGACGGTTCAAAGTAAAAGAACCGATTCTTTTGAACTTTTGGAAAAATATGCATCATATGATTTTGATATATGCGTTGTTTTAGGAAATCGCGCATATCTTTCAGAAAAAGAGTCTAATTTTAAAAAAACAAGGATTTTGGATGTTTTAGAAAAAGCAGTTTCTTACAAAAATAAAATTTGGGTAGGAACTGAAGGGGTCGAAAAACTTGTAAAAGATTTTATCGAAAAAAACGATTTAATTTCTTATTATGTTTACGGCTGTGAAAATCCAGATATTTCTTCAAAAAAAGCAATTTACATACCTTATTGTAAAAAAATGGATGAAAATATTTTAAATTCCATGAAAAACTACCTTGGACGGCGTGAAGATTATCACGGAAACTGGCAAGATTTTATAATTTCACTTGAAGACTTAAAAAATAAAGATTTAAATAAATTTAAAGACCATGTTATTGTTGGATATCCAATAAATCAGGATTATGAAAATATTTTAAACTTTAAAAATAAATTTTTGAAAAAATAACTTTTTTTATTTATTATTTTTTTATCGAATTCATGAACCGGTGTTTTATTTCTGTTGGAACTAAATTGATATTTGGAACGTTTTCGTTGTGTGGTTTTGCTTTTGCCACAATTACTTTTGTGCCGGATTCACTTAATGCGAGTTTGAGTGCATCCCTTAACTGTTCTTCATTAGCTACACCAATTGAATCTATTCCGCATGCTTTTGAAACCTGGTATAAATCAGTACAGGTCGAATGAGTTTCCTGATTTCCAGTTGATCCGTAAGCGCAGTTGTCGACAATTAATAGTAAAAAGTCTTTTGGAGCAGTTTTTCCAATTGTTGCAAGAGAGCCCATGTTCATCAGAACAGAACCATCCCCATCAATTGCAATTACCTTTTCATCTACAGAAAGTGCTAACCCATGTCCGATGGATGATGATAAACCCATCGATCCTAACATGTAGAAGTTTTTTTCCCTGTCGTTTATTTTAAAGAGTTCTTTACTTGGGATTCCGATGTTACAAACAACTATTTCATCGGTCACGTATTCCAGTAAAATTTTAATAATTTCATATCTTGTAAGTTCCATACTATTCCCCGTACTTTTGAATTATTTTTTTTAAATCGAGTTTTCCATTGTGTATTGTAGTTCCAATCAATACTCCAGAAATTCCAAGTTCCTTTGAAATTTTCAAATCTTCTTCAGATTTAATTCCGCCACCAATATATATGGGATTACCTGTTTTTTCTAATATATCTGTTATTAATTCTACGTTAATTCCATTCTGAGTTCCAACTGATGAAATATCTAATATTATTAAAGGCATTTTTTTATCAATTTCTTTTAAAAGTTCATCTAAATCATAATTTAAAAGTTTTCCATCCTTAAAATCAAGACTTAAAATAATATGTTCCTCTTTTAAAATGGAAACATCATTTAGAGTTTCGGTACCAAGAATCGTCATTTCAGAATATTTTTTAACGTTTTCTAAATCGTTTCTGTCTTTGACTCCAAAATCAGTTATTTTAAAAATATCGAGACTTTTTACAATTTCAAAATTGTTTCCAGTACCCATTATCGAGTTTAAATCTGCGATATATACTTTTTTTGCCCCATTTTTCTTGTATTTTGTAATTATATCTTTAGGGTCTGAAGAATCGCATAAAACAGATTTTATTGGAACGTACTCTTTTCTATTCCCGCTTTTTCCAGAAACTGCTAAGCCATCCATTAAATCAATAACTGGTATAATCTCCATAAAAACACCTTTAAAACGAATAATAACTAAATCTAAAAATGAATTTCAAACTTGTAAATTATATAATTTTTCCTAATTTATAAATTAAAATAGATTCTTTCAAAAACCGAAATAATTTTGAAATAAATAATTTAAAAAGAGATTTTTGTTGAAGGGTCCAAAATGGTTTCCGTTCAACGAGTTATTTTCTTCAGTCGTAGGATACCGAAATTTAATTATTTCATTTCGTCGACCTTTTTGATCAACATTTTCATTATTTCTGCATCTGAAAGCATTCCTTCAGGAGCTTCGATAACTTTTCTTAGTTCGATTGGAACTCCGTCCATTCTGTAAGCAGTTCCTGTAACTTCAAGTCCAGTTATTGCTGGAGGAATTACAATGTTGGAAATTACAGATGATGGAGTTTCGTGAGGATCGATACATACAAGCGGGATTTTTGCCATGTGCTGTACTGCTTTTTGAGGGAAGTGAGCACCAGCATCTGATGCAACGTTGATCATCATGTCGGTGTCTCCTCTCTGCAATACATCGTTTGAAGCAGTTTCTCCGGGGTTGTATCTTGGGTATCCTCTTGAGAAGTCTACACCGTATGGGTATCCAGTAACCCAGGTTGAAACCTGGTTGAATCCGTTAACGTTGTAGTGTCCCCTCATTGGAGTCAATACAAACTTAGTATATGCATTCATATCAATTACAAACTGAATAGCATTGTCAATAATTCTGTGTTTTCCCCTGCTCATTGTTACGCCCATCGCGAAGAAGAGTGAACCAAACTGGGCATTTTTACAGATGTCGACTGCTTCGTAGATGGTTTCCGTTGGAACACCAGCAACTTGTTCAGCTTCAATATTAAATCCTTTTGCTGCAGCTCTCAGAGCACTTACAAGCTCATAATCCTTATGAGGCTCCACTTGGAGGTGAATGTCAGCGAGTTTTGCAGTATCCGTTTTTCTCGGATCGACCACAATCATCTGTCTGTCTTGTCTTCCTCTTTGTCGGAAAAATCCTCTCGGGAATACTGAGTACCTGCTCATGTGTCTTGGATGAGCATGCATCGGGTTTGAACCCCAGAACAAGACAACGTCTGCTCTGTTTTTAGTTTCTCCTAATGTTGAAACAGGGTATCCTACATCCTGTACAGCTAAAAGTGAAGGCCCGTGTCAAACACTCGCGGTGTTATCCACAATAGCTTTCGTTTTTTCAGCCAATAATACACCTAATTGTTGTGCATGGCATTCTGCAGAACTCCACCCGTAAATGAGTGGTAACTTTGCTTCGACGAGTAACCTTGCGGTTTCTTCTGTCGCAGTCTCGTAGTCAACCTTTTTAAAGTCATCTTTTTTATTTTCCCTCATGAGGGGGTTTTCATGTCTTACAGCGCCCTCGAAGTGCATAAATTTTGCATTTCCGATTCTACATGCATTTCTAGTCCCAACTACATGGTTATTTTCTACAAGAACTTCGATATCATCACAAAGAGTTCCACAGAATGGACATACGACATTCTTAAACACTTCCACTTTTATCACCCAAAAAAAATGGGAATGGTTATTTCAATATCAATGCTTCTTTTTTGACCTTGTTACATGCTTCAATACATTTCAAGCACATTACACAGTATCCTTTGAGAGGCATTTTGTCGTCACCGGTAAGTTCCAGTGTTTTCTGTGGACATACGTCTACACATTCGCCGCATTCATTACATAATGCAGGGCTGAATTCAACTCTTGTGTATTCCTTACCTTCATGAACCACTTTGCCCATTTTTAAAGCGCCGGTTGGACACTTCATTGCACAAGCACCGCATCGAATACACATTGCGAATTCGTTTGCTTTTTCGGTTTTTTTCTTTGAAGGTAATTCTAATCCTTTCGGATTAACTACTTTTATTGCACCTGTTGGACACTTCAGTGCACAAGGTCCACAGTATGCACATTTATCTTCTAACCAGACAAGACCTTCGTCAGTAACTGGTTTTGCGCTTGCATATTCAACTTCCAAGCTAATAGCTTCAACTGGACAGCTTTCTACACATAGTCCACATGCAGGACATGCAACTGGTAATTTAACACCTAAAGCTTCACCATTGTATTCAATCATTGAACCAGGACATGCTTCAACACACTTTTCACAACCAATACATTCTTCCTCATTAACTGTGAAAGATTTGATTGTTTTCTGTCTTTTTTGAGGCATTTTTCCTGCTACAAAGATTGCGTTCCATGGACAGGTTTGTGAACATACCGTACAGTATATACACTTGTCTGTATCGATTACTGCGATATCTTTGATAGATATTGCATCAACCGGGCACTCTGGAACACATACACCACAAGCAACACAGTCTTTTGTAACTGCAATTGGTTCTTGTGGAATAATTATTTCTTTTTTAGGCTTTTCAGCTTTTCCAGGAAGTGAAATTATTTCAGCAGGGCAGATATCAACACATTTCTCACAAAGAACACAGTGTCCTTTGGAGTACGGGAATCTGTCATCTACTTTTTTGATTCCTTGAGGGCATGCTTTTGCACATGCTCCATCTAAATCACATTTACTTCCGTTGAAAACTAATTTTCCATCTTTAACAACTAATGCCCCTGTCGGACATGCGTTAGCACAACTAAAGCACTGAATACATGTCTTGAAGGGGGCAATCTCTATTGCCTCTGTCGGGCATGCCTTCGCACAGGCATTACACACAAGGCAAGCATCCTCTTGAATAGATATTCCTGCCAAATGACAACCCCCGAAAAAATTTTTAAAGGTATGGGGCCTTCTATTGAAGGTTTCTCTAGCCTCCCATTAGGGTTCGGTTAGAGAATATTTATTCTTCTTTTATGACTTCAAGGAGAACTTTTCCTTGTTCGTCTTTTACAATCATGTGCGCTGCACATGAATATCATGGATCGTATGCCCTTAGCACGATCTCGATTAAATTTAATTTTGCCTCATCTACCATCTTTACCACCGTGCTTATTTGAAGATCACTTCAGCAGCTTGTTGGATAGCTTTTTCCATGGTAGGTACATTGTGTGTCGTAGCTACAATCATATTTGCTTTTACAACAATTCCTTTATCATCCGTTTCGTAATTGTGGATTAATGTACCTCTTGGAGCGTAAATCGCACCAACACCATTTCCTGCTTTAGGTTCAACTTCTGCCTTAATATCTGTTGAAGTTATTTCGGAATCTTCTAAAAGTTCCTTGACTCTTTCGCATGAACCGAGTAACTCGATCAATCTTGCATGGTTGTATGCTAATGATTGGTTTGCTGGTTTTCCGAAAGTGTCTGCGAAATCTTTTCTAGCTTCTTCGGCAAGAGGTGTAGGCATTGAGTCACATACGTTAATCATTCCTAATGGTCCTACTCTGTAGAGCCCTTCTGGATATCCAACTTTTTTGTTGTATGGATATTTAACGTAGTTGTGTTCTACAACGTGTTCACCGATGTTATCTAAATATTCTGAAGGTTTAAAGTCAGTTATTTGTTTTCCATCAGGGGACATGAATCTTAACGTGTCTCCGTAGAAATTATGTTTACCATCTTTTACTAAACCTAAATACCAAGTATCGATTACACCGAGTGTTTTTGCAAGATCCATGTATTGTTCATTGAGTGCTTTGATAAGAGCGACACCTTCTTGACCAAATGCAATCATTTCGTCAATTTCTTTTAATAATTCGTCTCTTTTTTCTTCACTCAATGCTTTGGATACCCCACCAGGAACTCCTGTAACAGGGTGAATTGCTCTACCACCAATTGTTTCAACAATTGATTGGCCAACTCTTCTCATTGCAATTGCTTTTTTAGCAACTTCAGGAGCTGCACCGATAACTCCAATAATGTTTCTAGCTGCAGGATCTGAATCTGGACCGAGTACAAAATCAGGAGCTGCCAAGTAATAGAAGTGTAATGCGTGGGAGTGCATCATGTTTCCAAGGTGCATTAATTCTCTTAATTTTCCTGCTGCGCTTGGTATTTCTGCGCCCCATGCAGCATCTACTGCTTTAACACTTGCCAAGTGGTGCGGAGTCTGACAGATTCCACAAATTCTTGGTACTATTCTTGGTACTTCCTCTGCAGGCCTACCTATAACAAACTGTTCGAAACCTCTAAGGGCAGTAATATGTAATTTTACATCTGTTGGTTTTCCCGAATCGTCTAAGGTTATTGAAACCTTACCGTGCCCTTCTAAACGGGATAGAGGTTCGATAGTAACCTTACCCATAGAGTCACCATCCTTAAATTATATTTTTTGAATTATTAGTTTATTCTTTTTGGATTTTTTTAGATACTAAAGCAACAGGTAACGTGAATCTGTTTAGTGTTGCAACCTTATCCGGGATATTGAGTGCTGCTTCTCCTGCATTTGCATAAGTGTTTGCAGCTGCTGCCCCTTGATCCAAAGTTTCGTCAGTTTTACCGTAGCATCCTCTACAAGGCATATTTGCTGATGGACACATCGCACCGCAACCTGCTCTTGTAGCCATACCCATGCACGTGTATCCTTGTTCAAAGAGACATTTATCTGGGTCAGGAGTTCCCTGGCCAGATCTTTTGAATTCCGTAGGGAATACATTCTCTTTTGTTCTTGGACATTCATCACATACAATTTTTGTAGGTAATACTGGTTCTTTTCCTTCTAATAATGCAACAATTGCTCCTGCAGTCAATGCTGGCTTTGGAGGACATCCAGGGATTACGTAATCTGCCTTAACTACTTCAGTTATAGGTTTTACTGTAGTAGTTAATTCAGGAACTCCATCAGTTGGAATAACTCCAGGGTTGTCTGTTGAAACTGTTGTATAAACTGTTTCTTTGAGTTGTTCTGGAGTGTAAAGGTTTCCAAGTCCAGGAATACCTCCAAAAGCTGCACAGGATCCCCATGCAATCACTACTTTTGATTTTTCCCTGATTTCGTGAATCAAGTGTTCATCGTGTTCGCTTCTTACTCCGCCTTCGACTAAGAATACGTCCACATCAGGAATTTCCTTTACGTCGGCAATGATTGGAGCGTAAACAATTTCCAAAGCTGGAAGAACGTCCAAAAGGCCTTCGTGTAAGTCAAGTAGTGATATATGGCATCCAGAGCATCCGCAGAGTTGTATAATGCCTACCTTAACTTTATCTGCCATTTAATCACCTTGTGATTGGTAAAAATTCCCTAACAGAGGGCAGTCCTTTTACGAGTCCGTTTGGTTCCCCGCAAAATTCATTCTCTTTTTAAACCGTTTTACGCTTTGAATGGGTTAGGTCCTAATTTTTTAACTCTATCAGTCATTTCGTTAACTGATTCGGTGAATTTACCTGCGTCAGCACCTGACATGAAGAACATTTCAAGTCTTTCGCCACCAATTCCGAGTTCATCTAGGATCTGTTTTCCAAATTTAACCCTTTCTTCAGCTTTGAAGTTTCCAGTTTCGAATGCACATTCGTTTGGTTTTCAACCTGCAACGAATACAGCATCAGCACCTTTTTGGAATGCTCTTAATGCATAGGTAATATCGAATTTACCTGTACATGGCACTCTAATAGCTCTAACTGATGCAGGGTATTGCATTCTGCTTGTACCAGCCAAATCGGCTGCACCGTATCCTCACTGGTAACATACAAAGGCCATAATTACGGGTTCTGCCATAATATATCCCTTTTTTAATTTTTTAATTAAATTAACTCGTAACTCATCAGAACTTCCCTGGTTTTAACCTTCGGGTTGTTCGTCATATGATATGAATTAACACCTATCCTAACTTAATTTTGCTGAGAATTTAATTTTAATTGATAATTAGTTATTTATTCGTTCATTCCCTGTTCCTTGTGCTTAAATTATTCTTCTAACATTTTTGCGGCATTGAGAATACCATCGATCATACCGATGACTTGCTCATCTCGGTAGTATCTTAACTGCATTGCACCACTTGGACATGCTGCTGCACATGCACCACATCCTTTACATGCAACGTCGTCAGAGATTGCCACCAAGTGACCGTCTTTTTCTTCGTAAGTAATTGCGTTATATGGACACATTAAAGCACATACTTTACAGCCACCGCATACTTCTTCGTTAACTGTTGCCCTAATCATTTCGATCTTGAACTGACCTTGTGACATTGGAATTGCAACAGCACTTGCGGCACCTTTTGCCTGTGCTACTGTATCTGGAATATCTTTTGGTCCTTGAGCGACCCCTGCAATTGCAATACCATCAACTTTCGTGTTAACAGGTGCTAATTTAGGGTGTAATTCTTTAAAGAATCCTTCTGGACCTCTATCAATACCAAGCATTTTACCAAGTTCAGCGGCATCTTTTTTAGCCTCTAAACCTGCTGAAAGAACAACTAAATCAGCGTCGATCTCTAAAATTTCTCCCAAGAGGGTATCTTCTACTCTCACGGTCAAGTTTTTAGTTTCTGGATCTTCGATAATGTTAGCTGGTCTTCCCCTAATAAATTTAACTCCGAACTGGTCCTGAGCTCTCTTGTAGTACTCTTCGTACCCTTTACCGAAAGCCCTGATATCCATGTAGCAGATATAAACTTCTGCATTAGGGTCGTGCATTTTCATTAACTGCGCATTTTTCAATGCGAACATACAGCATACTCTTGAACAGTATGGGTTTCCAACTTTCTCGTCTCTTGAACCAACGCACTGTATATATACAGTTCTTTTTGGTGCTTTTCCGTCGCTAGGTCTGATTTCGTGCCCGTGGGTTGGACCAGCAGGGTTAATCATCCTTTCAACTTCGAGAGTTGTAATTACGTTGTCGTAAACTCCGTATCCATACTCTTCTTTTCTGCTTGCATCGAACTCATCGTATCCTGTTGCGGTAATAATTGTACCGACATTAATTTTGAGTTCTTGAGGTTTCTGATCGTATCTTACTGCCTCTGCACAGCAAACTTTTGCACAAAGTCCACAATCAATACAGTGATCTTTATCGATTGTGTAAAGTAATGGAACTGCTTGTGGGAATGGAACATAAATTGCTTTCCTTGTACCTAATCCTAAATCAAACTCATTAGGCACTTCAATTGGACATGCTGCTGCACATGCACCACATCCGGTACAGGTGTCCTCATCAACATATCTTGGTTTTTTCTCGAGGGTAACATCAAAGTTTCCGATGTAACCATCGATATTTTTAATCTCAGCAAATGTAATTAATTCAATGTTAGGGTGGTTAGCTGCTGACACCATTTTTGGTGCGAGAATTCACATTGCACAATCGTCTGTTGGGAAGGTCTTTGCAAGTTGCGCCATCCTTCCTCCGATTGATTCATCTTTGTCTACGAGGTAAACTTTGAAGCCTTGGTCACCAAGGTCAAGCGCAGACTGAATACCTGCGATACCTGCACCGATAACCATACAGCTTTTATCTACTTCTACGACTTTTTGAGGAACGTCTTCTAATTTCTTAGCTCGTTCGACTCCACCAGCAATCATTTCACATGCTTTGTTTGTTGCTGCTTTTACATTGCCCATGTGGACAAATGCGTCGTGTTCTCTAATATTTACAAACTCTAGGTAGTACGGGGATATTCCCGCATCCTGTAGGCAACCTCTAAAGGTTGGCTCGTGGATCTTAGGCGTGCATGCTGCAACTACAATCCTGTCCAATCCATGCTCTTTGATCGCGTCTTTAATAAGACCTTGACCAGGGTCCGCACACATGAACGGGTATGTAGCTGAAACAACTACTCCGTCTAATTTAGAAGCGAAATCCTTTACGGCTTCACAATCCACTGCACCATTGATGTTTGCACCACAGTAGCAGACGAATACACCCACTTTGGGGTCACTCATGGATTCACCTCCACATATAACAAGTAAGGTAATTGGTATACATTTATACTACACTCACCTGCTTATAAAAAGATACATTCTTGAAATTGCTAATATCTACTATTAATATTAGAAAAAATAATAACCGGCTTTAAAAACAGTTGTCTACGGTCTTGAAGAATATTAAAATAGTATCCATATATCTTAATGGCATACCATAAATTTTCTAATTGCTCTAAAAAAGGGTAGATTGTTAAAAAATAATATTTGAATGAACCGTTTGATCAAAGAATATTACTATACGTTTAAAATTAATAAGTAGACCGTTAGATATATATATCAAAAGTTGAAATGTATAAATTGCACGGTGTGGGACAGTAGTGAGATTGTTATTTTAAACCCCCCTCATACCCCCACTTCACTACTGATGACACCGTGTGGGAGATTTGATCTCCCAATCCCATTCCCACCCCTCATATAATGTAATAATTTAAAAAACTCTTTTATTTACCAGTAATATACTACTAACAATTTACAAAAAATTTAAAAACCCCTCCCCGTTCTATTTTAATAATTATCAATACTTTACATAAACCACCCCCTATTTCTTACCCCTCCAATTTTTTTATATTTTTAAAAATTAACTTGGCGACTTTTTTATAGAAGTAATCTTTAAATACTGTACAAAAATAGTATGCTAAGTGTCAATTTCATACATGCGAGGGATTTCATGGATTTACTTTTATTGTTGTTTAGCGCCATATGGTATATTTTGCCTGCATATGTAGCTAATGCGGTTCCTTGTATTTTAGGCGGGGGAAGACCTGTTGATCTTGGAAAAAATTTTTTCGATGGTAATAGAATTATCGGAAATGGTGTAACTTACAGGGGCACTTTTTTTGGAATACTTTTTGGAATAATTACCGGAATTTTACAGCATTTTATTGTTATATTATATATGGATCCCCAATCAGTTTTTAACTACGGGCTAACTGGATATATTATTCTCGGCTTTTTATTAGGAACGGGTGCTCTTTTTGGAGATATGCTTGGAAGCTTTATAAAAAGACGACTCAAATTAAATCAAGGCCAGTCTGCCCCACTTCTAGATCAGATGACGTTTATAGTATTTGCATTAATATTTGCATATCCATTATACCAACAACCAGTAAACTTAATGGTAATCTTATTGGTAATCTCCCCGATAATCCATTTTTCCTCGAATATAATCGCATATAAACTCCATTTAAAAAAAGTATGGTGGTAATCACCAACAAAATCGATTCTATTTTTTCAAATCCGCGAATTCAATAATTTATATATAGTAAAAAAGGGTAAATGAATTCTGTGGCAAAATTAAAGTTTAATAAAGTTCAAAGAGATCTTTATGAATCCGATGTCCATTTTCAAAATAATCAAGTATGCTTTGTTTAAAAGTACGGAAAAACATTTTAGATTTGGGTATCTCGGTTTTGTTTTATTCCAGTATTGTTAACGCTCGTTAATCCAAAAATACTGCGTATCTAGTTTATAAAAGTTTTATAACGTGTTTATATTAGTCGATTACATCATACTACACGACTATCCATTTTCAAGAGGTGTTTTATGCTAGGCATTTCAGACCCCTATGTATTAAGTGCATACGTGCTCTGCATCTTGAGTACACTATTATGCGTGATATACGGGGCATTAAATTGGAATAAAGGTTCAGAAACCGAAACAGAAGAAATTGAAGAAGAATTAAAATGGGAAAAAGAAGAAGAAAAAATGGAAGATGAAATCGGAACGGTGGTCTAAATGGATATCATTCTTCTAAACGTGATTGTGTTAGTTTATCTTTTAATTGTTGGATACCTTGGATACAAAGGTTGGAAAGGAACTTCGAGTGCTGAAGACTACATGGTTGGAGGTAGAAAAATCCACCCATTTGTTATGGCAATGAGTTACGGTGCCACATTTATTAGTACTGCAGCAATTGTTGGTTTTGGTGGATTCGCAGGCTTATTTGGTATGAGTTTACTATGGCTGACGTTTCTAAATATCTTTTTAGGTATCTTTATAGCATTCGTATTTTTCGGGAAAAGAACCAGAAAAATGGGCCATAATTTAAATGCACTTACATTTCCAGAACTTCTGGCGAAAAGATTTGAAAGCAAGTTCATACAGTGGTTTTCAGGCCTTTTGATATTTTGTGCAATGCCAATATATGCCGCAGCAGTGTTAATTGGTGCTGCAAGGTTCATTGAAACCACACTCAACATTTCATTTGACGTTGCACTGCTCGTATTTTCTGTAATTATTGCAGTGTACGTTGTAATGGGCGGTTTAAAAGGTGTGATGTACACAGATGCATTTCAGGGAACCATTATGTTTTTTGGAATGTTGTTTTTGCTCTACATGACCTACGATATACTCGGAGGAGTTACTACCGCTCATCAAGCAATTACAAATATGTCAGGCATGGTTCCGGCAAATCTTGCAAGTATCGGGCATGCCGGATGGACCTCGATGCCGACATTTGGTTCTCCAATGTGGTGGACAATCGTTTCAAGTATAATATTAGGTGTTGGAATCGGAGTTTTGGCACAGCCTCAGCTCGTTGTTAGATTCATGACTGTAAAAAGTAACAGGGAATTAAATAGGGCAGTTTTGATTGGTGCAGTCTTCATTTTAATTGCGACAGGTACTGCATACGTTGTAGGAACGCTTTCAAACGTTTACTTTATGAATACAGAAGGAGTTCTATCAATTGGTGCAACAGTCTCTGAAGCATTTCCTACAGGAAACAGTGACAGTATCATGCCACTATACATCAACAAAGCAATGCCTGAATGGTTTATTTACATATTCTTGGTTTCACTACTTGCCGCTGCAATGTCTACTATTTCAAGCCAATTCCATGCCCAGGGTACGTCGATTGGAAGGGACGTTTATGAAACTCTCTGTGGTAAAAAAGGATTGAATTCAGTAATTATCACGAGATTTGGAATAATTGTAGCAATAATAATTGCAGTAATCCTTGGATACATACTTCCAGGAGGAATAGTTGCAAGAGGAACTGCATTATTCTTTGGACTCTGTAGTGCTGCGTTTTTACCCGCGTATGCACTTGGATTATTCTGGAAAAGGACAACAAAAGAAGGCGCGATTGCAGGCCTACTAACAGGTACGTTTGTAAGTCTTTTCTGCCTATTATTCGTTCACGAAAAAGAAGCAGCCGCACTCGGAATTTCAAAGATGTTGATTGGAAGAGATGTTTTGATTTCCACAATGCCTTGGCCATTTGTAGATCCAATGGTAATCTCACTACCACTTGCATTTATTGCAACAGTAGTGGTAAGTCTATTAACAAAGGCGCCTTCAGAGGATCACCTTAAAAAGTGCTTTAAAGGAATTTAATTTCTCTTTTTTTATTTTGTTGACATTTTTAATAATTCATATCGGGCTTATTTTTAAAATCTAACTTTTTACCGGCTTTGGTGCAATATTTATACTTGTTGTGCATAACATGATTATGAATAATATTTATGTTGTAGCCGAAATACCGACTGGTGAAAAAATGATATTTCTTGATCTGGAACTCAAGGATTCTCCCGGAGAGCTTTTGAAAGCTTTACAACCGATTTCTTCTGCGGGAGCCAATATTTTTAGTGTTATTCATATGCGCGAAAATAAAACACAGGACGGAAGAGTCCCCGTAAAAGTCGTGATCGAAAAATTAAACGATAATCTGTTAAATTCTATCGTGGAAAACCTTGAAAAACTAGACGTTATCGTTGCTAAAATAAACGAAAAAATGAAAAAAACGAACCTCGAAGTTGTAGTCGTTGGACATATCGTAGATACTGATGTACTCGATACTATCGACAGGATTAATGAATTTGGGGTAGTTGTTGATTTAGATTTAACAATGCCTGATCCTGTTGCGGAATCTTCTGCAAGAATGAGAATAACGATAGATAACGAAAAATTAAACGAGCTTTATGACGAATTTGATAAAATAGCTAAAGAAAAAGGTTTGTTGTTTATTAAATCATGCTAAGGGGATATTTATGAAGATAATTCTTGTAGGATTTGGAATAATTGGTAAGGGTGTTTTAAAGACCATTACCCTCAAATCAGAACATTTAAAGAATAGATATGGAATGGATTTACAAGTTGCTGCAATTTGTGATAGAAGCGGTGCTGCAATTGATGAAAACGGCCTCGATTTGGAATTAGCTTTGAAAGTTAAAGAAGAAACAGGAAAAATTGCAGATTATCCAGAAAAAGGATGCGAAATGGGCATTTTAGAAGTTATTGAGTCAGTAAATGCGGACGCTATTGTTGAGGTAAGCCCTACGAACATTGAAACCGGTGAACCTGCAAAATCATACATGTTAAAAGCGTTTGAAACCAAAAAACACGTCGTAAGTGCAAATAAAGGTCCCCTCGCAGTTTCATTTAAAGAACTCGTAAAATGTGCAGAAGAAAATAAAGTTTGTTTCAGATATGAAGCTTCAGTCGGTGGCGCAATGCCAATAATCAATCTTGCAAAGGAAACACTAGCAGGAAATGATATTAAAGTAATAAAAGGAATTTTAAACGGGACTACAAACTATATACTAACCAAAATGGAAAAAGAACAGCTTGATTTTGATATGGTATTAAAAGAAGCCCAGGAACTCGGTATTGCTGAAACAAACCCTCATCAGGATATCAGCGGATTGGATACTGCTGCAAAAATTGTAATTTTAGCAAATTCAATATTTGGAAGAGATGTAACAATTAAAGATGTGGAATTAGAAGGAATTACAAGAATTACTCCTGAAGCGCTTGCGATGGCAAATAAAAGTGGCCACACTATAAAATTAATAGGGGAAGTTACAGATGAAAAACTCATAGTATGCCCAAAACTTGTACCTATTGACAGTCCTTTAAACGTTAAAGGAAGTTTAAACGTTGCAATGGTTAGTACGGATCTTGCAAACGATATTGTAGTTGTTGGAACCGGTGCAGGAGACATTGAAACTGCTTCTGCAATTCTGAGCGATTTAGTAAATATTCACCAGACAATGAAAAACTAATATATCTTTTTTAAAACGTTTTTTAATAAACTTTAAAAAGAAAGTAAACAAAAAGGCTTATATATCTTTAAAATAGTTTATATCTTGGCTTGTGGCACGGGGTGCTTATCTTGGTAGATGAGGGCGGACTTCAGATCCGTCGAGTTCCGTTGGAATTCGGGGTTCGATTCCCCCCCTGCGCCGTTTTATATTTTTGGTGGGCTTTATGGACAAAATGTACTCTAAAAAAGGGGGAATTCCCGAACTAAAAGAGTTAATATCTATTTTAAACAATTTTACTGGAATTATCTCCCTTGATAATGCCAGATTATATTATATCGACTCAAAACTTGTTTTTTCTAGTTTAAATGATAAAGAAATGGATTTAAAAGATATTTTTAAAAATATCCCCGAAGAATTCCAGATCGAAGCTAAAAACATGGATTACGATCGGGTAAACAGCTTGCTCGATAAAGTTCTTTCGAAAAATCCAGATGTTAAATCCGTTTCAAAAGATATTTTTGTCGATGTTTATGGAAATATTGAAAATTATGTGGGGCATGGGCTTTTTAAAGTTACATTATTTCCTAGAAAATATAAAGATGAAATAGGAACTATTTTATTTTCAAACAAAGATGAAATTGCTGCAATACACCAGAAAAAGGATAAAATTCTTGTCGGTTTGAAAGCATTGAATAAAATAAAGACTATTTTTGCAGTTAGCGATGTAAAAATATGCCCTGAACAAATATCAAAACAGGATTTAGATGAAATATTAAAAGAAAATAGGGATGCATTGTTGAAAAATTTTGTATCATTTGAAGAATTGATAGAAAAAATTAAACAAAAATCTCCAAAAATTGTTGAAAATGATTCGTTATATAATATACTCCCAAAAAACCCGTCGATCGTTGAAATTGTTGAAAAAAATGCAATACTTGTTTCTAAAGACAAAACTCCGATTATGGCATTTTTAGGGGAATACGACGGAGATAAAGCGTTTAGAATTATCAAAAATTTCTGTATATTAAATAATACCATCTTTAAAATCTACGAATTAACTGAAGACGAGTTTAAAAATATTAAGGAATTCAAAAACGCCAAAATAAAAGATATTAATTAAATTTGTTTTTTAACAATTTCATAAGCTTTTTTTAAATCCCCTGACTCCAAAATTGCTTTTTCTGCCGCTTCTTTTGAAATTCCCTGTTCTTCCAAAGCCTTGACGCCTTCTTCAAACATTTTTGATTTCTTAATTATTTCTTCGGCGAGTTCTTTTTTAAGTTCCATGTATTCATCTTCGCCCATATCTATTGCAAGCATTGCGCTGTCCCTAAATGGACATGGTTTTGTAATCTTGCAGCACCAGATTAAACTTCCAAAACAGGTGTTTTTGCCAAGCCCGAGTCTTGTTCGGCTTCCAAAATCTTGTTTCATTTTTGAAAATTCTTCTACAGGTATATCAATTGATTCTAACGCCTTGTGTAATGGGCAGTATTTTACAGGAGGGCAGCAGAATGCAAGTCCCCTTAAATCGCCGCCTCTGCAGATGTGTGAAGGGGAATTTTCCCACATATAAATCACCTAAATCATATTTCTAACAATTTCAACATAATTATTAATTAGCTCATTTAAAAGGAATCTTCCATGAGTTCTGTCTAAAAAAACGCCATTTTCTTCCACAGATCTTGCTTCTAAATCTATAGCTTCGTTTTTTTCCCTTGCTTCTTTTAGACCGACCATTCCAATTTCTTCGTAAATTTCAGGATCGTGGGTCTTCATCTTATCTTCTGAAAGTATTCCAACTGCATATCCCAAGGATACTTCATCAGTTGCTGCATGGGTTAAACAGACGTTTTCCATTCGGATAAAACAGTTTTCATGATTTAATTTTGAAATTTCGTCTTTTATTAGGGTGTTTCCACCATGGCAGTTTATAATCAAGAATTTATTTATCCCAATTTTTCTGCCATTTTCAACCAGATATTTAATATAATTAATTACATCTTTGATGGAATCGTGAATACCGTGTTTCACGTAAGAATATTCTGTTGAAGGAAGTACTACGCCTAAAAATTTTGCTCCGGTAATTATTGAAACATTTAATGCAATATATGATGCAATTTTTGCATCGGTATCTATTGGAAGGGCTGAACCGTGATTTTCAAGAAATGATCCAAGAGCAATAATTCCTATCCCGTGGACCTTTTCATTGAAAATATTTCCAGAACCGTATCTTAAATCAACCATAAATTTCACATTTTGGCTTTTTTAAGAGCCCTTCTGTATTTTCCGTATTTATCAACGGGAGAAAATCTAGGCGGTTTTATTGTAACGGATTTTTCATTGCAGCCACTACAAAAATCTTTCAATGTGTATTTTCCACATTTAGGGCATTTTTTCATTCTCATAGTATCAATTACTCTTCAACTCGTACAAAACTACCTTTTCCACCAGCATATCCTTTTATGAAGTCGATTGCTTCTTCAGATACCATTCTTAAAACATCTTCTCCACTTTTGTAGTCTGGTGCGAGTACTTCTACCCTATACTTTGGAGCTCCGATGTAAGTGATATTTACTTCCACGTCTTCGTAAGGGTTTGCTTTTAAAGCTTTTTTCAAACCGTTTTTAATGATTTTTACTCCCGCAGCATCTGTTGTTGTAAGTGAAACTATTCCTGCAACTTTAACATTTGAAAGTTCGATATTTTCACTTGCAACTTCGTAAATTACATCTGCCCATTCTTGTGGAAGTGGTGTTTCAAGTTCATCTAAAACTTCTTTTCCTTCGATAACGATTGATTCAAAAGCGTCGTATAATTCCCCAAATTCATCGATTAAAGGATATCCAACAATTTCCCATCCTTCTTCGATCGTTTTTCCAAGTTTTTCTGATGCGAACTGGAGTAATTTTTCAGCTCTTTGGAATCTCTTCCATTCCTGAACTTTTACTTTTTTCTGCTGGTCAGTTGCCCTTTTTAATGAAAGATCGATCTGGTTCTTGTGAGGCGTTACTCTCATTACCTTTGCAACGACTCTTTGACCCTTTTTAATATGGTCTCTTATGTTTTTAATCCATCCTGAGGAAACTTCAGAAATATGAACCATCCCTTCCTTTCCAGGATACTCTAAAAGTTCGATAAAGGCCCCGAAAGACTTAACGTCAATAACATTTCCGATTACAATGTCCCCTTCTTCAGGAAAATCCTTTCTCATGATTCCACCTTGATTAACTTATAATACGCATATGGAGTGTTTATACCCACTAGTATTTAAACAATTATAAAATCGAACTACTTTGAAAGACTTTTAAAAAAGAATAAAAAGAGTTATTGTAATACTTCTAAGATTTTTGCTTTGATTGCGCCTTTTGAAGCTTTTGGTTCAGCAATGATTTTGCCGCATCCTGCACATTTAACTTCTGTTGAAGGGCATCCAAAGATAACTTGTTCATTGTTGCAGTCTGTACATTGAACTTTTAAGAATCTGCTTTTAGGTTTTGAGATTAATTGCATGTTTTCTCACCGTTTTTCTTAATTATTCTATTAATTCAAACATTCTTGCTCTGAAGCCACCGTTGCTTCTAGTGTGCATTTTTCCGCATTCGGAACATTTGTATCTTAAATCCAATTTTTTAATTGGTTTAGCTCCTCCAGGTAAAGGTCTTGGGTAACCTCCGTATCCTGCAGTCACTCTTCTGAATTGTCTTTGACCCCATTTCAATTCGCTAGCTTTTCTTTTTTTAGCTCTTTCTACTGTGTGTGCAGTGTGCTTTTTACAGTATGGGCAGTATCTGTTCATCTTTTTTTTCATCTTCATGGATGTTCACCCGTTTAATAATATTGTGTTTCTCTAAAATCTTTGAAAATTTCCTATCCAAAGAGATAACGTCATTCTTGTTTAAAACATACTGTAAATTCCCATCGGTAAAGCAGGGGAACTTAGTGATGACTCTTACAATATCAATATCACTTTCACTATTTATATGTTTTGGTTTTTGACACTTATCGGTTTGTTCTTCCGGTTTATTTAAATTAACTGAAAATTTGTCTTTTTTTTTATCGGATTCATCTAATTTTGGAATGTAATCTTCAGTACCACTTCCATAGCAGGTTTCTTCGATAAAATTTATGACCTTTTTTTCATCTTGAATAAATTTATTCGGACTTTCTTTTAAACAGTTTACCTTGTAAATTCTAAAACTTAAAAGATTATTTAGGTAATATTTTACTCGTTTTGATTTAGCATTATCATCGATTGTTTCGAGATAGTTTCGGGCATCTTTGTAAAAATTTTCCGGAAGGTCGGATAAACCGTCTTTAAAAAATTCGTTGAAAAATGCATCCCTTATTTTCTTATACATGGTTTTTCACGTTGCGATAATAAAAAAAATAAAATTTAGGATTCAATTCTTGGTGCAAGTAAGAAGACGAGTTTTGAACCGCTTACTTCGTACTCGATTTTAACAGGCATGTCTGAACCAAGGTATATTTTTAAAAGGTCTTCTGCCGCAGTTGATTTTGTTAAATCTTTTAAATAAGCTAAATTGAAAGTACTTCTTGAAGCTTCGCCCATGTTGAATTCTGCAAGAGCATTGTCGTCATCTTCAATACTGTTATCAAATACAGTTTCACTCTGGTTTAAATCGCCTTTTGAATAGATTATAAATTTATCTTCATCGATTTTCAAAGTGATGTGATCATTTACAAGTTCTGCATCTTTTAAGGCTTCAACAAATGCACCTGCTTTGATTGAAACGCTGTTTGGATATTCTATGTCTGGAACTTTCAAATTGCTTGATGAAACATCGTATAACGCGATTGAAAACTTCCTTGTAACGTTGCTTTTAAAAGTAACATTCAATTTGTTTTTTTCCGTATCAAGATCAAGAATTAATTTTTCGTCGCCCCTTCCTCTCGCAATGATTTTTTTGAGTGCTTCCAGATCAATTCCGATATCTTGAATATCCCCTTCGTATTCTTCAAAAACGTCTTTTGGCATTTCCATGCTCACTAAAGCCACGTGTGACGGATCCATTGCACTTGCTTTGATACCGTTTTCGTCCACTTCAAAACAAATCTCATCTACTAAATTGCTAGTTGCATTAATAACTTTTTTAAAATCTCTTGTATTACATGTAGCCCTGAACATTCATTCACCAGTGATTTTTAATTCATATGAATTATTGTACAAAAAATATATATGGTTTTTTAAGTGATTCAAAAATTATTTTCCTGAAACAAAGTCCCAGAATGATTTTATTGCGCTTGGGTTTCTTGGTTTCTTTCCTTTTACAAGATACATGTATCTAGTAAGGTCTAAATCTTCAATAGGAACTATTTGTAACTGGCCTGCATCTGCCGCTTTTTTTGCAGGAATTTCTGAAATAATTGATATACCGTATCCTTCTGAAACTGCCGTAATTATTGAAGAATTACTTCCAAGGCTCATTATTGTGTGTAAATCCATCATTGAATATCCTTTATCCTGTAAAGCATCTACAAATATCTCCCTTGTACCCGATCCAACTTCCCTGTCAATATAATCTTCTTTTAAGAGATCTGAAAATTTTGCAACTCCTTTTTTCGCAAGTTGATGTTCTGGTGGGACTATGAGTACCAGCCTATCTTTTCCTATAACTTCACTTTCGTATGATCCATCATAAATATTTCCAACTGCAATTATGTCGACTGTCCTGTCTTCTAAAAGCTTGAAACATTTTTCAGAATCGGTAATTTGAATCTGAAATGATACATCTCGAAAAACTTTAGTATAATCTTTAATAATGCTTGGGAGCAAATGTTCTCCAGGCGTAGTACTTGCAGCAATTCGAATTACTCCTTCAGGATGCTCGTGGAGAATTCTCATCTGTTGTTTTGCGTTAGATATATTTTCTAGTAACTTTTCTGCATTTTCGTATAGAATATTTCCTTCAGTAGTTAAATCAACTCCTTCGGGAGTTCTCAAAAAAAGCTGTGCATCAAAAAATTTCTCTAAAACAGATATGTGGTTGCTTACAGTTCCTTGTGTAACGCCCAATTTTTTCGCGGCTTTAGAAAAGCTTTTAGTCTTTGCGGCAAATAGAAACGTTTGAAAATAACTAATTTTTGGGTCCATGATATCACTATTATTAAACATTTATCTTAGATAAATAGATACTATTAGAAAAACTAATATATATATGCATGCCACTATTTTCCTAAAACCATATTGCGAAATTAAAATACAATATCTCGGTGAACAGATGATAATTCCACACAGAAAACCATGTATTGAGTCAGAAATCCGAAGTTCTGGAAATCTCGAAGAATTAAGAAATATATTAAATGATCTTTTATTTTCTGAAAAAGAAATTCATATTCTACCTTCAGGAAATTCTGCAATCCATATCACTTCAGAAATTATATCAAAATTAAATCCGAATTCAAAAACATTAATTCCTGACATGGGCGGATGGAAAGGTTTTGAAACATACTCTAAATTATCAGGATTGAATGTTGAAACACTGGAGACAGATCTCGGAGTAGTTAATACTGAAACTCTCGAAGAAAAAATTAAAGAAAGTGGTGCAAAATCTCTCTTTTTAACGTCACTTGCAGGATACCTCGCAGAACAACCCCTAAAAGAAATTGCAAAAATTTGTAGTGAAAATGAAGTTTTGTTTATTGAAGATGTTTCTGGAAAAATCGGAGGGGACTGCGGATATGGGGACATGGTTGTTTGTTCAACAGGGTCGCCAAAAATTATAAACTGCGAATATGGCGGATTTTTAGGAATTTCTAAAGAAATCATTGAGGTATTAAAAGACAAAAACTTAAAAGAAGATATTAAAAGTCTTTTAAAAACATATAAAATGCCAGATATTTACGGAAAATTAATAGAAGAAAGTTTGCTCTCAAAAAAATCATATAATTCTTGCGTAAATTTTTCAAATATATTTAAGGAAAATATGGAAAATGCATACTTTAAAGATTCCAATGGGGTTTCTGTATTCTTAGAATATGAAAATCCAAAAGAGATCGCCAAAAAAATAGACAAATCAGTTAAACTGGATAATGGAAAATCAATTATTACAATTTGCCCATTATATGAAAGAATTTTAAGAAAAGGAATCGTTTTAGAGATAAAAAAAATGGATATTCATAAAATAAGCGAGAATGAGATGTACGAGATATTAAATTTTTTTAAAAAATAAAGAAAAAAGAATAGAGTGTGTATGAGTACAGTTGTGAGATTTCATATACCCCCACCACTGCTGAAAACATTTAAAATCCATATCCCCATATAATATTAATATGGAAGATATTTAAATGTTATTAATTAAATCCAATAATCAATTTCAACGTAATACGAAATAGCATTAATTAAAATGCTGTTTTAATTTTTTCAGTTGCTTTTTTCATTGATATCCTGATTAAACCAAGGTTAACTTTTGAATCAGAGAGTACAACCAAAATTCCCTCTCCTGCATCAGTCATTAACGTTTTACCAAATTCTGCTTCGACCATCATTTGTTCGAGAGCCCCTTGGCCGATTTCTGTTGCAGTTCTTTCTGCGGAACCAAATGCTGCGGAAGCCATTGCACCGATAAGTTCGCTATCGAGGTTTGATGGAATTTGTGATGCAATAACAAGCCCATCTTTACCTACAACCATTGATCCCTTTATTCCTTCAGTTTTACTCAAATCTGCAAGAATTCTGTCAATCATAAATATTACCCCACTTAGATTATTTTCAATTGATCTATTATTTCGGACAATCCTTCTTTTCGATAGATAGACCCTGTAACAATATTTGAATTTTCCGTTAAACCGTTCAAACTATTTATTATTTCAACTGCATTCGATTCATTGCATAAATCCATTTTATTTATGAATACTGAAAAAGGAATATTTTTATTAGTTAAAAGGCCAATAATATCCAAATCAACCTTTCTTAAACCAACAGTGGCATCAAGAACTAAAAGAGCATAATCTGCCCCTTCGATTGCAATTTCTCTCATGAATCCAAATCGTTCCTGACCCGGAGTTCCAAAGAAGTGGAATTTTTTATCATCCATTTCAATTCTACCATAGTCTATCGCCACAGTAGTTCCATTGTGCTCTACTTTCCCAACATTTTTGATCAGGGATTCCATGAGCGTGGTTTTACCAACATCTTCTGAGCCCATTATCACTATTTTAAGTTCTTTTACCATTAATATCCCATTATTGGAAGAGTTTTCTTGTACTTCTCTTAATAGCACCGTTAGCTGCTGCACCACCGATTAAGGTTTCGAGTTCTTTTACCAAAGACTGTGCTGCGACAAGTGTTGTTGGCTTTATTTCGGCACTTGTTGAAGCTTTTTGTAATTCACCATCTAAATTAGTCAATATTTCAAGTGCTGCATCCAAATCTTTTTGTTTATCAAGTAAATGCATTGATGAAGCAGATTTTGTAACTAATTCTGGATTTAATGCTCTTAAAAGGCCATCTACCCCTGATGATTCAACAAGTGATGCCATTGTCTGTAATGTCATTAAAATTTGCTGTTCCACCATCTTTTTTGGAGCTTTGATTATTTTTGTGCCTACTGAATAATAATCTAAAACTCCTGCAAGGGTAACTGCTGTTAAAAGGGAGCCCATATCCGATACTGTTGCAGATACGTCTGCTGGAACTAGATAGGGGGTTTTTCCAATGCTTTCAGTAAGTTTAACACATTTTTCAATCTGTTCTTCTGAAGCGTATTCTGTTCCATTTGTTGCTTTTGAACTTATCACATAATGTCCGTGCTGAGGAGTTCCAGGAACTGCTGCAGGGTGCATTGATGTGATACCAATATCTTTTCTTTTTGTTCTTAATTCAACTTCCAACATTGTATATAATATAACAGGAGAAACCGTGCATGTATTTGCAATGATTGCATTTTGAGGAAGGTGTGGTAAAATAGTTTTAGCGATTTCTACGGTTTTTTTACCAAATGGTGTAAAAAATATTGCAATTTCTGCTTCTTTTGCAGCTTCTGCGTCGTCAGTTAATACCTTAACGCCCGCTTCTTCGACAATTTTCCATTGATCATCAGTTAACATTGATTTATTAACTTCTGCTAAAATAACGTCGTGGCCAGCTTCGGCAAATTCAATAGCCATTCTGCTTCCACCATATGGGGGAACTCCACCATATGCCCCAGGTAAATCTAACTGGTTAACGTACAGGTTTTGGTTGCCTGCACCATATACCGTAACCTTCATTCAACCACCTTTTTAAAAAAAAATAAACGAAATGTAATTGGGTAGTTTAATTATTAAATCCTTTCGACTACGATGCAATTATTTCCAAGCAGTTCATATTTGTAATCAATTCCAATCAGTTCGAGTTCTTTTAAAATTTCGGTTCTCGAAACGTAATTTTTGAAGTATTTGTTTAAGTGGTTGTAAAATTCAAAGAGTTCTGCATTTGTATTGATATTTTCTGTAAAAAATTCCTCCATTATAACAAGTTTACCGCCTTTTTTGAGGGATTCCATCATTTTTTTGAGGAACAGTTTCAAAGAATTTGCATAACTTAGTGTATGGATACATAACACGTAATCGTGCTTGTATTTTGAAATCGTTTCAGAAAAATCCATTGATTTTAGTGTTGCGCACTGAATTCCGCTTCTTTTTAATCTTCCTTCTGCAACCCTTATGAGTTTTTTTGAAATGTCTACTCCAGTATATTCGCCGTTTGGAGCTACTTTTGATGCAAAATAAAGCGGAGACCTTGAACCGCAACCAACTTCAAGAACACTATCTCCATTTTTTATTCCCAGATATTCGAAAACTACTTCCCTACATGTTTTCATGTAGTTTGTATTTAACATCATGTCCCAGATGTCTGCATCTTTTTTAACGTTTAATAGAATTTCCGGGTGATTGTAACCAATAAATGCATATTGAACAAGTCCTGCCATGAAGTCGTATTTTGAAACATGATCAGAAATGATTTTATTGTATTCTGGGTGAATTGTAGAATATCTAAAATCAGAATTTAATTCTAACTTTTCTTCTTCGTTGAATTCAAGCAGATTTAAACTTAAACCAGTTTTTACATATTTTTCTACAAATTCTTTGTTTGGGTAGCCCAAAATATTTATTAATTCCGAAATAGAGGGCCTATAATCTTCAATAGCTTTGAATATTCCAAATTTAAGCCCTTGTCTGAAAAATGTTCCCATTAATTCATTATTAATGTATTCTACAGTATAATTTAATGAATCTACTTTTTTGTTCAAGCTGCTTAGATCAGCCTTGCTAAAGTTTGAATTGTAACCTGAAATTCCGTTTTCAGAAATCATATTTGGCGTCACCCCTGATTTATTACCTGAACTGTTTACGTTAAAAACCATGATTTCACCAGTTATCAGCAGAATCGTAGTCTTTGAGATATTCAACTACTGTCTTTCCGTAATTTGTCATTTGATATATCTTCATTCCTTCTTTTCCATCGCAGTTGACAAGTCCAAGTTCAATCAAAGATGAACTACCATTGTATCGATTTCCCATGCCTTTTAAACATCCCAATACATTGCTAGGGTCCGATTTTACCCTTCGGGAAAGTTCTGAAAGGTACGTGCCATGGGGGTGTATGTCATACAAAAAATATACAATTTTTTTTCTTAGCTTGCTCTTGTTTAGAGATCTTATTATCGTCGGATTTATAAACATCATGTCTTCTGATCCCAAAAAAAGACACCTCGGGGATAGGATTTCTAAAATTAAAATACGGGGGCATTAAGAATATTCTTAATGCTGGGGATTATAGGGGTAATAATGTACTTAGTGGCATTGACATTATTTATACAATTAGGCACCGTAAACTTAATACCCCAAATAAGAATTTTCGTCATACAAAGTTTCTTATAATAGGTATTCTGGATGCGATGGCACTTATGGTGTCCATTATGCTTCCAATAATACCATTATCTTCATTTATATTACTAGACTGATTTTCTGAGGCGTTATCGTCTTCAATAGTTTCTTCGATAGTATCAGTACTTGCCTGAATTTCGGATTCGTCAGCTGTTACTTCTTCCATAATAATTTCTTGATTGTTATAAATAGTTAAAGATTTTTTAAGTATCATTGGATAGTATTTTCCAGATCCCATTGCAAAATCAGGAATTTCAACTTCAAAGACTATATTGTACTTTTCCCCATCGATATCACCCAGTTTAATCGTAAGAGGTTTTGATTCCGTAGAATGAATTATGTCCTCATATGTTGGACTTTTATATATAGTTTCTTTATCATTTGAAATAGTAATTTTGTAAAAGTAAGTTAAATTAACAGGATATATGCTTGAAAGACCGGATGAAATAACCACGTTCAAACTATTTTCATTGTAGACCATATCGTCTATATTTATTGGTGCTACAACTTCAGTGATCTTGTTTGTACTTGTGGGTATTGCATTTAAAAGGTCTATGCTGGAATACCTTCCAACAGGCGCTAATGGGTTTATATCTTTTGAAACAGTTCCAGAACCTTCGGTATAAAATATATCCACATCTTCAAAATCAGTCAAAGGAACTGCGTGGAATAGAGTATATCCGACAAAACCTTCTTCAAAGAATATATCAAAATCAGCAGTCTGTAAATTTTCACTGCTGGTTTTGGATTTTACAAGTACGTTCTTTTTATCAGATGTTGCTTTTAAATTTCCATCTGAGTCGTAAACCTCAACCCACATCTTGTAAGTTATATCATCTGAAACTCTGCTTTCAAATGAAGCTACGCATGAATTATTAAATCCTGCGAGAGGATAATTTACAAATAAAGCCCCATTTTCATTTATGGTTGCGATTTTTGGAAGAATTGTGTTGTTATACCATACTTTTCTTACATCCATTATGTTGTAAGCGTCAAAATGAACCATTGTACTGTACCCTGCAATATCATCATCCTCATCTACTGCAGCTCCTTCGGTATCCACAACTATTTCAATTAATCCATTTACTTCCCGATTAAACTTTAAATCTATTGAATAGGTGTTTTTTTCTTTTGGTGAAAGTTTGAAAGTTATTGGATCGGATGTTTCAAAAACCCCGCTTTCATAAACATTTTCTTCATTGTAATGGTTTCCAATATAGAGTTTTCCAGTTAATGTCCTGTTATAATTGTTTTTCAAAGTCACATCTAAAGTATAATTCTTTCCAACAAAAACGCATCTCGAATTTTCAGATGATGAAATTATCGAATCGTCCAGTGGATAACTTAGGTTATAAATTTGAACTGGAGAAACCACTTCTGGATCTATATCCACATCTTCATCTGATTCGTAAATGTAGTACTTATTTGAATACGTGGTTAGTTTAAAATCTCCATCATCAGATAATTTTAAAAATAACGGCATATACAGCGTTTCAGCATCATTTTCATTTATTTCAATTGTTTCTTTAGAGATACAGCCACTGGAACTTTCAAGTATTATTGTGACCGTTTGATCGTTATCATACCTATTTTGAAGATTAATTTTTAAAAATGATAGATAAGGATCGTCTTTTACATAGGCCCTTGGAAGAACATTCTTTGTTTCGTAAATATTGTTTAATGCGTCTTCAATTGTTTTATCGTAAATTTTTGAAGTTTGGTAGTAATCACTTACCATTTCGGAAGTACTTCCGTTGATATTATTAAATAAAGAATAGCTTACAACATGCGTTGGAAATTGGTATGTTTTGGCAGTTTTTTTATAATTATAGGATATTGTTCCCGTTGATTTTACTAATTCGGTTTCTTCGAGATCGTTTGTGTAATCGTGAAGACCCATAACCTCAGTGTGGACCTGTATCTTAAATTCATCTTCATCTGAAGTTATTTCTGGAATTTTAAAAGAAACTTCGTTTTCGGAGCGGTATGGAACGTAAACTAATTTCGTATCATCCTTTCCATTGTAATATATATCTTCATTATTTCCATCTTCGTTGGTATCGCCGTCATAATCCTTAGAAACTATACTTATCCATGTTTTAACTTCGTAGTCCGTCTGTGCCCGATAATTACTTTCAAGAGTTACTGTAAACCAGTTACTGTTTACAACTTCAAGATTTGGATTTGAATCAGAAACGTAGCTATCTTGACATGTTACATTTTTTACATCGATTGGATTTACCACGTTTACAGTGATTTCTTCGGAATCGGCTTCTTTTCCATTTTCGTCGACCAAACTTATATCAATGTCATGGTTACCAACTTCATCAAATTCAAGCCTTATTTCAACAATTTTTTCATAGTGGGTGTTTGGTGAAAGTGGCAAAATCGTAGATTCAAAATAGTTTCCATCATAAGTAGCTTTTACTTTGACGTTTCTCTGGTACGGGTCGTTATTTACGAGCCCCACATATACTAAAGGCGTACTTGGGTCTATGTATATTTCTGAAGAGTCAGGATTGTCCCCGACACCCCATATTTTGTAAATTGAAATTCCTTCATCATCTTCTGCATAATTTACAGAAATCGTGAATAACAAAATGAGGATTAAAATTGGCGTCTTTCGCATAATACCCCTAAAAAGGATAAATTCTTGATAAATCCCATATGGAACTATAATTTCTAGTTAAAATTAGTAAAGGGGTTTTAAAATAATTTTTGTGTACTTGTTTATGTAGGTTCAAGTAGTGAAATTATATTAATGACCGCAGACATAATACGTAATCGTTATTAACAATACTGCGGTGATTTGATGAAGCTAAAATTTTTTGGCTTGATTATTGTGTCATTTATGTTATTCGGGGTTGCAAATGCAATACCTTACAAGTGGGCTTCGACAACGCCAATCACATATGTTGATATTTCAAACATACAGGATATAGAAAAGCTTGAATATTATTTGAATTCGGATAATATTGTTGTAATTTATACTGGAAACGATTTTACAATGACCTCTAAAACAGAAGAACTTTTAGAGTACATTGGTCTGGTTGAATCAAAGGACCTTTCTGGAAAAATACCCTATTTTGGAGATTCGGTTTTTATAACCCAAAGCACTTCAGTAATTCCCAAAAATTATGTTTACAGGGATGAAGACGGTGCATATATCTATGTTGATACATCCATGGGTGAAACAAACAAAAGTATAATATTTGAAGCATCCATCAGTTCAAAAATATACGATGATGGATACTACGAAATTAAACCTAGAAAGTTATTTATTCCATACAATATTGACCTTGAAAATCAGGACATAATCGATTTCATCGGAAAGTATGCAGCAAGCCAAGGTGAAACTTTTGCATATATCAACAAAGTTCCTTCAAATTATGATTCTGTCGTAATTAATGGAATTGTTGTACAGAACATCATTCCTGATGAAAACGGGGAAAATTCAATTTCTGTTGCGGATAGAAAAATAACTGTTGAAGTACGGGATGAAGATTTAATTAAAAGAAAACTAAATAGCGTTAAAACAGTTTCAGAACTTCTTGGAATCGGAACTACGTATATCTCAACAGGTTCTGAAAATATAGATATAATAAAAGACAGTTCCATAACTGAAGATGAAAAAGAAGATCTTTTAAACAGTTATTGGTTTAAAAAACGATATTCTGATTATTACACCCATATAAAATACAATGATTACGGAGAGTACCCGAACACAGTTGACTTACTTGCAATGAGTTACTATCCATTAATTTATGTTGATAAGGCACCCGAAACATTTGAAGATGACCCAACTGGAGGTTACTACCCCAATACCATTTCATACTCGGGTTCTGAAAGTTTAGGATACTGGAATGAAGGTGCGGATTCTGAAAACAACTATTACCACTACGATGGAGAAGATTACTGGAACGATGATGAAACCGTTTCCAGAGATTATTGGTCCGTTAATGGTGATTATGCAAGTATGAGCGAAGAAATAGACCTTAATGACAGATACGATTATTTTGAACATTGGTACGTTAAAAATTACGCTTATGCAATGACTACGGGTGCAAACGGTCTTTTATTATTCTCAAGTGACGATGATTTATTAGATGCGGTATTCAACAAATACAACAAGAATGTTACATGGAAATTAAATATAGAAGGAATCGATTATTTGGTAATTCCCGACTATATCGGATACGATAAAATGAACGGAGTTTCTGTCATTAATGTTCCGGGATTAAATAACAATGAAATTAACGGAATACACTTTATTGAAGAAATATACATCGAACCTTATGATGAAGAATATGGAGTTTACGTTGCTGATGTATTTGAGTACGATACCAATACGATATACGATTTAAATGACGAAAATACCTGGATTTGTTCATTTGAAGAATATGCCGATTGGGCTGAAACATACAGAACCAGTAAACTTATTATCCAAAACGATACTGTATATTTAAATGCAGACGATAATGCAAAAATAACAATTTATAGAGAAAATATAACTAGGGTAAAAGGTACTTCAACAGAGTTATATGATGCAACAGGAAAATTGATTATATCAAAAGCACCAGATACAATTTCACTCAATAGCTAGGAAGTGGTACTATGAGATTGGGATTTTACAACATACAAGGCGGAACTGGAAAAACGACCATTGCTGCAAATATTGGATATTACTTAAGCGATAAAACAAAAACAGTCTATGTGGACTGCGACATTTACGCGGGATGTGGGGCATTGTTATTTGGATTTGAAGATAGCCCGCACACATTAAATTCATACCTTTCTGGAACAAGTGCTTTAAACGACATCATTCACCAGTTTGATGATCTTTCTGTAATCGTTGCAGATTCAACCCCTAATTCATTTAATACTGAAATAAATCAGAAAAGAATGCTTGAATTAATCAGAGTTTTGAATGATAACTACGATATCGTTCTTCTAGACCTTCCTCCAAATATTACCGAAGGAAATCTCTTGTTTTCCTCGCTCAATTTGGAAGAAAAAGTAGTGAACAAAATGATTGTAGTTGCAGAAGATAGTATCCCCGGAATTGCAAATACAATGAAAACAAAAGAACTCCTTTATGCAATTGATATCGATTGTATTGGTGTTATTGTAAATAAATTCAAAGATACCGTGGACTTTGATGAAGCACTTGACGATATTATTGCAATATTGCCATACGACAAAAAAGTGGAAACTCAATGGATGGAAAACGTCCCTGCAGTTCAGATGAAGTCAAAATTCAGTAAAGAATTAAGTTATTTAGCAGAAGATCTTGCTGAAGTTTACATTAAAAAAGACCTTGCCGCAGTTAGGGCTTTAAAAGTAGCAAAAGAATTAAAAGATATGACTTCTAAAAAGAGAGACGAAGAAGTTGAAGAAAACGAAGAATTTTAAAAAATCAATTTATTACTTTTTTTGGTGAATTTATGCTTACTAAGAGAATTATTCCTTGCCTCGATATTAAAGAGGGCAGAGTTGTTAAAGGAACAAATTTTGTAGAGTTAAGAGATGCTGGAGATCCAGTTGAACTATCCAAAATTTACAATGAACAGGGCGCTGACGAACTAGTATTTTTAGATATTACTGCATCGTTTGAAAAAAGAGATATTATTATAGATGTTGTAAAACGAACTGCTGAACAGGTTTTTATCCCGCTAACTGTTGGCGGAGGAATAAAAACGGTTGATGATTTTAGAAAGATATTGAGGGCAGGTGCAGACAAAATCTCCATAAATACATCTGCAGTAAAAACTCCAGAATTGATAAAGGAAGCTTCTGAAATTTTTGGAACACAGTGTGTTGTTGTTGCAATGGATGTGAAAAGAAACTATATAACAAATCCCCAGAATGAAAATTTGAAAGATAAAAACATCTTTGAAACAAAACTTGGGTCTTGCTGGTTTGAAGTTTATATCTATGGTGGAAGGGAAGGAACTGGTATCGATGCAATAGACTGGGCTAAAAAGGTTGAAAATCTGGGTGCTGGAGAAATCCTTTTAACCAGTATGGATGCAGATGGTACAAAAGATGGCTATGATTTAGTATTAACGAGAGCAATTTCTGAAAATACAAAACTTCCAATAATTGCAAGCGGGGGTTGTGGAAATTCAGACCATGTTGTTGATGCATTTAAAGATGGGAAAGCTGATGCTGCATTGATGGCAAGCATCTTGCACTACAGGGAATGTACAGTAAACGACTTAAAAAAAGAAGTTGAAAAGAATAATATTCCTGTAAGATTTTAATTTTAAATTTTTTTAATATCCTAAAAAATCGCTTAATTCAAATGTACCAATTAAAATGCCTAAAATAAAAAGTGACTAACGGCGTCACATTGTTCCCACCAGATGGCAGTACTTAATGAATCGCTGGAGGGCTTAATTTCCGAGATCGGGATGGGATCGGA